>NZ_JAHWIW010000044.1:0-39255 GCF_025377065.1 Pseudomonas sp. HD6422
CAGGCTTTGCAGGTGCCGTGCGGGTTGGGAATCTCCTCCTGCATGGCGATATGGATGGCTTTGCTGATGCTCATGAATAGCTCCTTGCTTCGGGCAGTGCGGAGACGATTTGCTTCCATGCAGCGTCGTCATAACGGGCGAACCGCGAGGACAGGCTCTGCTTGCCAGAAACAGCCTGTTCCACGTCGTTCTGGATAACTGGGTGCTGCAACAGCAGTGGGTGCACAAGAACTCTATGCAGGCAGAGGCATTGGATGTCCTCACGGCCGCGAAGCCCTCGCTGGTGTGCGTCGTAAATCAGGTTGAACGCATGCGAGGGGGCGTGGTTGGGAAGGCCATTGGTACCTGCGAATCGCCAGGGCGCGTAGGTATGTTGCCAGCCATTAAGCCGATGCCACGCCGCAAGCAGCTGGGTAATTTGTGGAGCAAAGTACTGAACCTCTTTGGCGAGTTCAGGTACTACCAAAGGTCGTGACGTAGGGCGTGTTTCGAGAGTGGTGATGCCGCCCCAGAGATTGGGGTAGCTCCAGATGCGGATTGGGCCAAGAAGCTCTCCCACGTTTTTCATGGCCATCCCTAGCAAGGCTAAGCGGATTGGCTCGTACCAGGGAGCCAGGGCTCGCTCGCCGGTTAACTGCAATGTGTGGCATTGCTGCACAAGATGCTGCGAGATGATTTCAGCCGGCTGCGCACTCAATAGCCAGCCGCAGATGTAGTGCTTGTTGGCAAACCGCTCTCGCGACGCATGGGCCCCGCTCAGTTGCAAGTGTTCGGTTGAAGCTTCACCTGGCGCAGCCAGTCGAATCAGTACCGGCCATTGTTCTGGGGCATGATCGAGATCGGCGCGAGCGATCCGGGTAATGGCATCACTGCCCAAGCTGTTTAAAAGGAAAGCGATACTGAGCTGATCGTTTTTCGGGTAATTCGCCAAAGGGTCCACCAGCAGGTAGAGACTATCCTCCGGTTTGCGTTGCTCGCGCAGAATGTCGAGGTTCATTTTTCACGGACCCCGCAACCATCGACATTCGGCTGCACCTTCCCGGTAAACTCTAGCGAATTACCTTCACCAGACGCGTCCTTGTTCATCGCTCCCTTCAGCCGCAAGTTCAAACCGTCGACCGTGATGCCATCGGCATCGATCCGTACAGTCCCGCCAGGCCCTTTGAGCGTGATGCTTTGCGCAGCGTTGATCTCGAACACCTGGGTCTTCAGCCGAATCGCCTCGCCTGCGGCGATGTCCATTTCGCCCTCCACGTGTTGCCGTGAATGTCCCCCGACCCTGATCGTATGATCGGTCCCTGTCTGGTCCCGGCGTTCCATCCCAACCGTCTCGATACGGTTCGCACCCACATCGATGGTATGGTTCCCGCCGATGGTCATTGAGGCGTGCTGCCCGATGGTGGCCTGCTCATCATTACCAACGGTCTCGCGGCGGTCATGGCCGACGATGAGGGTTTCGTCATGGTCGACCTGCTCCTTGCGGTCGTTGCCGACCTGGGTCGTCTCATCATTCTTGACCACATTGTTCTGGTCACGCTCGGCATGGATGAACACCTCCTGGCGCCCCAGTTCATCCTCGAAGCGCAGTTCATTGAAGCCCCGGCCCTTGTGGGTCTGGCTCTTGATGGTCATGCGCGTCTTGTGTTTCGGCAGCTCGTAGGGCGGCAGTTGGTTGCCGCAGTAGGTGCGCCCGGTGATCATCGGTTGGTCGGGGTCGGCGTTGACGTATTGGATGATCACATCCTGGCCGACCCGCGGGATGGCCATCGCCCCCCAGCCGCCGCCGGCCCAGCCCTGTGACACGCGAACCCAGCAAGAACTGAATTCGTCGTTCTTGCTTTCGCGATCCCAGGGAAAGCTGACCTTGACCCGACCCCACTCGTCGCAATAGATCTCTTCACCCGGCGGGCCGACCACTGTAGCCATATGCGGGCCGTCGACGCGCGGTTTGGGCAAGGATTGCGGACGCCATTCAGCCATGCCGGGTACCAACACCGCGGTTTGCGCATAATGGGTACCGCGATCGGCGCCGGCGGCCTCTTCCTGCAGGCTGGTGAACTGGACGCCCTCGTGTTTCACTTCGATCACTCGCCAATGCACGTTGAGGTCTTCGCGTGGATGCTCGGTCAGGGTGAAGCTCAGGCCGGGTTGCAGACGCTCGTCGTCCCCGACCACTTCGGCAGTCCGGGCGTCGTGGCGCAGCGCGGTGAACCGGGTGGCGGTGAAGGGCTTGCCGACCGCATCGCGTTTGTAGCGGCCTGGATAGTCGAACCGCTCGTAGTCGGGCGATTGCTCGATGCCAGCGAGATGCTCCTGACGGTAGGCGGGGTTGGTGAAGGTGTAGTCTCGCTGGACCTGGCGCGAGGTGCGCACCTGTTCGCGGTAACGCAAGCGACGCAGACACGGCCTGGGCTGGTCGCCGCCGCTGTTGGCGTGGTACAGCACGGTATCGACCTTGGATGCCTGCGAGTCGTCCGGGCGGTCAGCGTCTTCTTGCTTGACGGCTCCGCGACTCAATTGCCCCAGCGCCAGCAAGCGATCCGTGAAGACCACCGTGTGTTGTTTGGGGCTGTGCTCGAAGCGGTAGACGAAACCTTCTTCGGCCGCCAGGCGGGCGAAGAACGCGAGATCGGTCTCACCGGCCTGGACGCAGAACTCGCGGACGTGGTGGTCGAAACTGCTGAACAGTTCATGGTGCAGGATGCCCTGTCGTTTGAGCATGATCTCGAGAATCTGTGGAACGGTTTTTTGCTGGAAGATGCGCCAGTTCGAGCGCAAGGCGGCACGTGCCAACTGCGGCTCGATCACGGCGTGATAGCGGGTACGGTAGAAGCCAGTCTCGCCTTGGGTGAAGCTGCTGACCAGGCCGTGTACATGACGTACCGGGCGGTCAGCGCGCCAGAGGGTGAACAGCACGGGTTTGTCGAGCAGATGGCTGAAATCGACGTCTTTCTCGAAGCTGATCAGCTCGAGAATCAATTTGAAGGGCGTGCTCACCGCCTCCGTGAGTGAGAACGACACCACTTCGAATTGCGTTTTGCCGACCAGGGGATGGAAGGTGAAACGCAGATCGGATTGGCTAGGCATAACTCCTCCTGGAAAGTTTCCTGGATGTGCAAGGCTCTGTGGCCATCATTGGTTCAGGATGCTGTTGAGAGACTCCAGTACTTCGCTCGTAATATGGTGCAATTGGTAGCTGTAGATGCCGTACATCACTGCGATGATGAGAGCGGAGATCAACAGAGGGCTCCACCACGGCCAGATACGGCGCATGCGGAAGTTATGCGGTGCAACATTGGCCAGTGGATTGCGAATTTTTGCTGGCAATGGGCCGCGTAGCTCTCGAATGGCATCGTGCAGTTCAACGATCAGTTTCTGGATCGCTTCATCGCCATTGGAAACAACGCCGTACTTTCCCTTCAGACCCATGCAGAAGCAGAGGTACACGAACTCCAGTACATCTTGAAAACGTCTACTATCTTCGCGCATCCGCGAAATCAGTGTGAAAATCTTTTCGCCGGCGAGAGTGTCGTTATGGAAGATGCTAAGTAGTGGGTACTGGACCCACATGGAGTTTATGCCCCACGTGGTTTTCATCACGGTTTCGTCGATGTACTGGCACAGCGCGTAGGAGTAGATCGAAATCACTACTGGGTCATAGCAGCGCTTCTCCTTCATCTGGTCGATGATCTGTGAAACGCGCAGGCGAAGCCGGTGGTGCAGTTCCTCCACATTCTCATGTCCGTCCAAGGTTTCCAGGCGCAGGGCAAGGCCAAATAGCGGCATCGCAGCTTCGCACATGGGGTTCATGAAGCCAGCACGGAGTCGGAAGTCAGGATCGGGAGGATAATCCGTCTCGTAGCCAGGGATGCTACCGGTGGCGTTCGACTGATCAGGTTTTTCACATGGCGTATCGATGCGGCCAGTTGGAGACGCTCCAGTTGCGTCTGACGTTGCTTGATGAGTACTCATTTATTTTCCTGATCGAACCGGATATCGGTTTCCAACGTAGAGTCGCTAAATCCACACTGTAGGAAATTTCTGTGGCGGTGTAAGTTGTTTGTTGTTATGTAGGAATATTCCTAGGGGTTTTCTTGCTTTTGTTGTCTGTTTGATTTTTGGTCGGCTTTAAACCATGCTCGGTTGTGTGTGATTTAGTCGAGCTTAAAAGTGTAAGTTGATATTTGTTTGTAGGGTGAGGGTGCAGTGTTTTACTCTTCAGCTTGCATGTTTTAAGAAAGGTCTAACCTGAACCCTTGTTACGCAAGGGGCTTGGTGTTGTCACGTGCGCCGATAAAAGACTGGAGCGCCAATGAGATACCTGTCGAGCTACTTTAACTTCAAGCGCGAGCAACGCTCTTGGTTGAAACACATAGCCGCGGCCATGCCCCTGTTGCTGGGTCTGGGTCTTGCCTTGTTGCTCGTCTTGATCTGGTGGTTCGGCCCTCAGTGGACCTGGCGAACACAGCAACCGTTGGCCAGTGCGGCGCAGCGCAGCATCGCTACTCTGTTGCTGCTGATGCTGCCTTTGCTCTGCTGGTTGATGGTGCTGCGTTCGCGCTTTCGACGGTTGCGGGATGAGCGCGCGCAGGCTGACGCCATCGTGGCTGAGCCCAGTCTGGTTTTTTTGCAGGAGCAGCAGCAGGCACTTGACCAGCAACTTGCGAGCTATCTGAAACATGCCGGAGGCCAGCGGGCGCTGTATCGACTGCCGTGCTACCTGGTACTGGGGGCCGAGGGCGCAGGCAAGAGCCGCTTGATCGAGGGAACCCAGCAGCAGTTCTCCCTGACGCATATCGGTAAGGCCCAGGCGCTTGGCCTGCACGGGGACGTGCCGGTCTATGGGGTCGACGGATGGATCAGCGACCATGCAGTGATCTTCGACCCTCCCGGGGGCTTCATCACTCAAGGTTGCGCCGGCATCAACAGGCACTGCGTGAGCGACAACTACAAGCCGACACTGCCCATGGGTACACAAGCGAACTTGTGGACCCATCTGCTCGACTGGCTAGTTCGCAACCGAGGCCGTCGTGCGCTCAACGGTCTGGTGCTGGTCGTCGATCTCGCCGCCTTGTTGCATTCAAGTCCTGAGGAACGCACGACACTGGCACACCTTGTTCGTGCTCGGCTCCATGAGGTGAGCAGCAAGCTAGGCCTGCGCCTGCCGCTCTATGTGGTGTTCAGCAAGTTGGACTTGCTCGATGGATTTGACGAGTTTGTCAGCCAGCTTCGGGACGCCCAGCGCGAGCAACTGCTCGGCTTTAGTTTCAAACTGAATGTAACGGCGGCATCCGATACCTGGCTGAGTGAGTTGGACACGCAATTCGATCAACTACTTAAGGATCTCGACAACGTCACCATGAGCGCCTTCGTCGCGCCCTTCAGCGATAAACAACGCAAGCGACTGTTGACCTTTCAGGCGCAGTTGGCAGGTTTGCATCCGGCATTGGTAAAGTTCCTGACGAAGGCGCTGGCAAGTGACCGCTTCACCACACCAGCATTGGTACGCGGCCTCTACTGGTCTTCGGTTGCGCAGCATGGGATTGTGGAAAACGCATTCCTTCGCGAATCCGCGCAGCCGTATGTGGTGCCTCGGCCTTTGAGGGAGGGGAAGCGTAACGAAAGACCTCAGTCGTATTTTGTGAAACAACTCTTTCGAGATGTCATTCTTCCCGAGGCGGGTTTGGGCAGTGAGAACATCAAAGTCTCTCACAGCAAGCGCCGAGGGTTTTGGCTGGGTTGTGGCTGTGGCTTGTTGGCGTTTGTGGTGGTTGGCTCGGCTTTTCAGTATTTCTTCCTGGTCAACCGAGAAAAGGCAAACACGGTGCTGATGAAGAGCCAGGCATTCAAGGCTGCCGCGGTGGATCAGCGGCTCGATCCAACCGGACGTAACCTGTTGACGTATTTGCAGCAGGTTGGCGATGCCGCTTCGCTGTTTGGTGACTATCGATCGGCGTGGCCAGGTTTTTCCGATGCAGGTTTGTATCAGGGTCGTTCGATCGGCCCACTGGTTGACGAAGCCTATCTGACCCTGTTGTCTCGACGCTTTCTACCGGCTTTGGCCAGTGGCTTGGTAGATGCCATGAACGCGGCGCCTGTTGCTAGCGAACGACAGATGGCCGCGCTTCGGGTGTACCGGATGATTGAGGACCGGCAGAACCGAAACCCGGAATGGGTAGAGCAGTGGATGGCTCGGCAATGGCAATTGCAATTCCCCGGCGAAGGTCAGGTTCAGCGGGCCCTGATGCGCCATCTGAAGTACGCCTTGGCCTATGCGGACGCCGATCTTGGTGGGCATCGCCGTAGCGTCGACGAGATTCAGCAAGCATTACGCAAGGTACCGTTATCGCAACGCCTCTATGCCCACCTAAAGCATGAGGCAGAGCGAGATCTGCGAGCAGGCTTGGACTTACGTCAACAGGTCGGGCCGGCCTTCGATGTCATTTACCAGCCGACCCAGAATCAGCGTTTACCTGCGTTACTGACGGCCAAGGGGTTCAATGCAGTCTTTGAGCCACGGAGCCAGCGATTGACGCAAATGGCCCTGCTCGACCAGTGGGCATTGGGTGAACGCCAAGAGCTGGATTATTCGCCAACTGATCGCGCCGTCCTGGCCGGGCAGATACGCAATCTGTATAGCGCCGACTATATTGACAGCTGGCAACAGTCGTTGAATCGGCTGACTGTCACAAGCTTTCACGATCTCGCCCATGCCGTGTCGGTACTGGCACAACTGACCGGGCCTGCCGCACCTCTGCGGCGGCTACTAGAGACCGTGCGTGACAACACGATGTTCGACAATATACCTGCTCATGGCCAAGAAATGGATGGATTGGGTGCTGTCCTCGATTCGCCTTCAGTACCCGGAAAGCATTCTCAGACTCTGGACATTGGGCGAGCTTTTACGGGATTGAACGGAATGCTCGAAGTGACAAGGGATCGGCGAAGTTATTATGAGGAGACGCTTGATGCCATCAAAGCCGTGCATGATTACGCGAGGGCGGTGCAAGACAGTCCAGATCGCGGTAAAGCTGCGTTGGATGCGGTGCTGGGGCGCTTCTCTACCACGGGTGGCGATCCGATCGCTACTTTACTGCGAATCGCTGCCGGCCTGCCAGATCCGCTTCGCCAGCAAGTCGTGACCATCTCCGAGCAGACCGCTCAGGTGCTTGTCGTCGAAGCGTTGTACGAGCTTGAGCGACGCTGGCATGCGGAGGTGTACAGTTTTTTCGAGCAACGACTGGCCGCTCGCTATCCCTTCATAAGCGGAGCCCCCGATGCCGCATTGGAAGATTTTGAAGCGTTTTTTGGGCCCAAGGGTAGGCTTCAGCAGTTTCAAGAGCGGTACCTGGACGTGCTTCTCAAGGAAAACCTGAACGCGCCCTACGCAGAAAGCCTCGGCGGTGACCTGATCCGAATGGACGTCATGCAGCAGTTGGAGGCAGCCACACGGATCCGCGAGACATTCTTCGATAACCGCGGCAATCTTGGCGTGCAATTCAGCATTGAGCCGTTGGGACTGGGGCCAAAACAGCGTGCTGGCTTGCTTGATCTTGAGGGACAAATGATTGCCTATCCACAAGGGGGCAGAACGGTGGCAGGTATCATCTGGCCTAACCCGCGACAAGCTCGCAGCACGCTTACGCTTCTACGAGAAGATGGTCACAGCAGCAGTCTTGAGTATCGTGGGCCGTGGTCGATGTTTCGATTGCTCAGTCGAGGCATGCTCAATGGACGCTCCGAAACGAGCGTGGATTTGACCTTCAAAACGGCGCGTGGCGTGGCCCGCTACAAGCTGTCCTCCGAGAAGGCGTTCAACCCGATCACTCAGCAGCCCTTCAAGGATTTCAGCTTGCCGCGGACGCTGCTCGAGACCGGGCGGGCTGGAAGTTAGAATAACGCTGATGGGCGGGTCGATCCCCACGTTGCCGAGCTTAATATGCCTCTCTTGAGCCGCGTGCTTACGCCCAGAATCCCAATGCCAGCAAGGCCGCCAGCCCAAGCCCCAGCGCCACCGAACACCCACCCAACGACAACGCTGCACGCCCATGCCGATACCACCCGTCCTGGCCGAGCTCCCGAGCCGGAGCCAACAGTTGCCGCCAGCGCAGCTCGGTCTCGTGGAAAGCCTGCAAGTGGGCCGGGTGTGCATCCAGCCAGCGGCGGAAGTCGATGCGCTCACAGGTGGTGGCCTGCGGGCTCTGCAGGCGCACGTACCATTGCCCGGCGACCTCGGCCAGGGTATCGCCCTGGGGGCTTGCGCTTTGCAGCGCCTGGTTCATGTGCCGTTCGACACTGCGCACTGGCAGGTCGAGGCGACGTGCGATGCTGGCGAAGTCGAGTCGGTCCAGGCGACTGAGCAGGAACACTTGCTGGACGCGTCGCGGCAGACGCTTGAGGCCGTGCAGCAGCGCATTGTCGGCCAGGTGCCCGGCCGATGGCGCGGGGTGCTCAACGGGCAGCAGCAAACGGCTCATGGACAGCTCCTTGCTCAGGGGATGGGGGGAGGGGGCATCTTCCGTGATGCGGAACCAGAGTAGGCGAAACGAGATTGATTCTCAAGTGCTGATTCCGCAAAGATTTGTAATGAGCATTCACGCTCTGACACAGTTTTGCTATCATCGCCGCCATCAACGATCTTCATTAGCCTGAAGAGCCAAAAAAAAAGACCCGGCAAAAAGCCGGGTCAAAAACCGTGATTAGCCTGATGAGGAGATAATCTGAGAGCGACCTAAGCTCCAGGTTATCCAGCGGATCTCGCGATCAGCTGAGTGCAATAATAATCGTTATCATTTGCAAGTCAAATGAATTTTCAGTTATCCGCTGAAAATTTTTCGGTGCGCTTCCTCGAGCCGGCCCACGCGCCTCCCGCCGTCACCTTTCCTTTCTCCTACGTTCTTCCGTCGATGCCCGGCCCGGGCCGCTTTGCGCTGTGCTCCAGCAAGGCTTTGGCCATGTCGATCATGTGCACCAGCGCGATGGTCAGTTCACGTGGGGTGCCGTCTTGCTGCGAAGCGGTCGTGCGGGCTGAGGCGGCCGCGCATCGGAGCAGACCGATGGCGTTCTCCATGATTTCTTCGTGGCTCACATCCTCGTGCAGGGTCCAGATCTTGTGCTGAATGGTGGTCAGCGGCTGGCTGGGGTTGAGGTAGTAGTCGAGCGCGCGGCGGGCCGCTTCGCACTCGCTTTCTGTTACGGGCTTTTTCACTGATTTCATCGTGGTACCTGTTGATGTCCCTTCAATCACAACGAATCCACAATATAGGTCAGCATGTACTAATTATCTTGTAATAGATAATTCAAATTGTGTATTGAAGCTGCCAGTACAGTCCGTATCGTTTGCGCTCATGGAAAACTGGAACTCATTTCTCAAGCGCTACAAGCGCGAACACGACCTCAGCCAGATCAAGCTCGCCGAGCGCCTGTCGATGACGCAGGGCGGGGTCGGGCACTGGCTGCGCGGAACGCGTCGCCCGACATTGGCCACCATCAACGAAAAACTGGAAAAGCTCGGTCTGGTGTATCTGGAGGCCCAGGTCATGGTGGTCGAGCGCACCCTGGTGAGTGAAGAGCGCAGTGCCTATGCCTCGGAGCGACCGATATCGGGCGAGGCATTGCGTTATGCCAGTTTTCGTTTCCCGGTGCTGGCCTGGGGCGATTTGCAGGGGCCTCTGCCGGAACAGCCCGAGGTCTCGGAGCAAACCGATTACATGCCTTCAGGCAACGCGTTCTGGCTGGAGGTCGAGAACGACTCGATGAACGCCGACCGTGGTAGAAGCGTGCCCGAGGGCATGCGCATCCTGGTGGATACCGGCTTGCAAGCGCAGCCGGGCAGGCTGGTGATCGCCCGCCAGCCAGGCAAGTCGGCGATCTTCCGCGAGTTGGCCGAGGAGGGCGGGCAGTGGTACTTGAAACCGCTCAACAGCCGCTACCCAGCCCTGGTGTGCGAGGAGGGGTGCGAGTTCCTCGGCGTGGTGGTTCGGGCGCATGGGGCTTTCGACTGACTGCTCGTGCACTTGAAGCGGCGGCGCGCGATTCCGGCACCGCTGCACAGCCCAAGGCCTGCGCCCATGAATGCTGAACTTAGTTGTCCTCCACCAATTCCACCAACACCGTCCCTTCGCTGACCATATCCCCTTCCTGACAGAACAGCGCCTGCACCATGCCACCATGGGGCGCACGGATGCTGTGCTCCATCTTCATCGCCTCTAGTACCACCAATGCAGTGCCGGCTTCGACCACTTGCCCGGGTTCGACCAGGACCCGCACGATGCTGCCATTCATCGGGGCACCCAGGCCGCCTTGGTGAGCATGGCTGGCTTCGGCGGCGCTGATCGGGTCGAACGCCTCGATGGCGTGCATCTCGTCATCCCAGCGCAGGTACAGGGTGTTGCCCCGGCGCACCGCCAGATAGCGGCGGCGCAGGCCATCCTGGTCGTGACAGAGGTGCTCGCCGTCCAGGCGCCAGGTCGAAGCCGCGCTACGCTCCAGCGCCACGGCCTGGTCCTGGCCACCACTGCTCAGGTGCAGGCTGCTGCGCGCTGGCAGACCCAGGCGCAGGCCGCTACGCTCGGCCCATGGCGAGCCGGTATCGTCAGTGCGGCATTGCCCGGCCTGGCCCTGTAGCCAGGCCTCGGCCGCCGCTTCCCAGAACGGCGCGGGCAACGCCTGTGGGGGCGGGAGCAATACCTGTTGATGACGAGCGATGAACCCGGTATCCAGTTCAGCCTCGGCAAACGCCGGGTGAGCGAGGATCCGTCGCAGAAAGCCGATGTTGGTCTTGAGCCCGCCGATGGCGAACTCGTCGAGCATCGCCAGCAAGCGCAGTCGTGCCTGTTCGCGGTCCTGACCCCAGGCGATCAGTTTGCCCAGCATCGGGTCGTAGAACGGCGAAACCACATCGCCCTCGCTCACCCCGCTGTCCACCCGGCGACCTTCGCCGGGCGCCGATTCCCGGTACAGTGTGAGGCGACCGGTGGCCGGTAGAAACTCGTTGGCCGGATCTTCGGCGTACAGGCGCACCTCGATGGCGTGGCCGATCAGCGGCACCTGCTCCTGGCTGATCGGCAGTGGCTCGCCGCAGGCGACGCGGATCTGCCACGCCACCAGGTCGAGGCCGGTGATCGCTTCGGTGACCGGGTGTTCCACCTGCAGGCGGGTATTCATCTCCATGAAGAAGAACTCGCCACGGGCGTCCAACAGAAACTCGACGGTTCCCGCACCGACATAGCCGATGGCCTGGGCCGCACGGACTGCCGACTCGCCCATGGCCTGGCGCAGTTCGGGCGACAGACCCGGTGCCGGTGCTTCCTCGACCACTTTCTGGTGACGGCGCTGGATCGAGCAATCGCGCTCGTTCAGGTACAGGCAGTTGCCGTGCTGGTCGGCGAACACCTGGATTTCCACGTGGCGCGGCTTGAGCACATATTTTTCCACGAGCATGCGCGCATCGCCGAACGAGGCCTGGGCTTCGCGCTGGGCAGAGGCCAGGGCGTCGGCCAGTTCGTGCTCGTGCTCGACCACCTTCATGCCCTTGCCGCCGCCGCCGGCGCTGGCCTTGAGCAGCACCGGGTAGCCGATGCGTTCGGCAGCGGCGCGGAAGGTGTCGAGGTCCTGGGCTTCGCCGTGGTAGCCCGGCACCAGGGGTACGCCGGCTGCTTCCATCAGTGCCTTGGCCGCCGATTTACTGCCCATGGCGTCGATGGCGCTGGCCGGTGGGCCGAGGAAGATCAGTCCGGCGGCTTCGATGGCACGGGCGAAGCCTGCGTTCTCCGAGAGAAAGCCGTAACCGGGGTGAATGGCCTGGGCGCCGCTGGCCTTGGCCGCGGCGAGCAGCTTGTCGATCAGCAGGTAGCTGTCGGCGGCCTTGGTACCGCCCAGGTCGACGCGGATATCGGCCTCGCGGCTATGGCGCGCGTCACGGTCGGTGGCGCTGTGCACGGCCACCGTGGTCAGGCCCATGGCCTTGGCGGTGCGCATCACCCGGCAGGCGATCTCGCCGCGGTTGGCAACCAGCAGGGTGGTCAGGAGAGGGCGGCTCATGGGCGCGGTTCCTTGTTGTCGTCGGTTTGCCAGGCAGGGCGGCGCTTTTCCAGGAAGGCACGCAGGCCTTCCTGGCCTTCGGCGCTGACGCGGATGCGGGCGATGGTGTTCTCGCAATAGCGGCGCAGTGCTGGGCTCAGTTCGCCGTCATCGACTTCCTGCAGCAGGTCCTTGGTGGCGCGCAGGGCCTGCGGGCTGTTGTGCAGCAGATTGGCGACCCAGGCCTCGACCTGGGCGTCGAGTTCGCTGGCCGGGTAGACTTCGGCGAACAGCCCCAGCTCGCGGGCGCGCACGCCGCTGAAGCGTTCAGCGGTGAGGCTGTAGCGCCGGGCGGCGCGTTCGCCGATGGCCTTGACCACGAACGGGCTGATCACCGCCGGCGCCAGGCCGATGCGCACTTCCGACAGGCACAGTTGGGCGTCTTCTGCGCCGATGGCCATGTCGCAGCAGCTGATCAGGCCCAGGGCGCCGCCAAAAGCCGCGCCCTGGACCACTGCCAGGGTCGGCACCTTGAGTCGGTACAGGGCGTACATCAGCTCGCCGAGTTCGTGGGCGTCTTCGAGGTTGCGGTTGAAGTCCAACTGCGCCGATTGTTGCATCCAGGCCAGGTCGGCACCGGCACTGAAGTGCCGGCCACGGCCACGCAGCAGCAGAAAGCGCAAGCTGGCGTCCTCGGCCAGTTGGTCGAGGGCGCTGATCAGCTCGCCGATCATCTGCGCGTTGAAGGCGTTGTTCTTGTCCTCACGGCTCAGCCACAGGGTGGCGAAGCCGCGCGGGTCGCGAATCACTTCGAGGGTGCTGAAATCGCTCATGGGGTCACATCCGGAAGATGCCGAATCGGCTCTGTTCGATCGGTGCGTTCAGCGCGGCCGAGAGGGCCAGGCCGAGCACGTCGCGGGTCTGCGCCGGGTCGATGACGCCGTCGTCCCACAGGCGCGCGCTGGAGTAGTAGGGATGCCCCTGGCGCTCGTACTGGTCGAGGATCGGCTGCTTGAGCTGGGCTTCGTCGGCGGCGCTGAACACCTGGCCACTGCGCTCGCTCTGCTCGCGCTTGACCTGGGCCAGCACCCCGGCGGCTTGCTCGGCGCCCATCACGCCGATGCGTGCATTGGGCCACATCCACAGGAAGCGGGGGTCGTAGGCGCGTCCGCACATGCCATAGTTGCCGGCGCCGAAGCTGCCGCCGATGATCACCGTGAACTTCGGCACCTGGGCGCAGGCCACGGCGGTGACCAGCTTGGCGCCGTGCTTGGCGATGCCGCCTTCCTCGTATTTCTTGCCGACCATGAAGCCGGTGATGTTCTGCAGGAACAGCAGTGGAATGCCGCGCTGGCAGGCCAGTTCGATGAAGTGCGCGCCTTTTTGCGCGGCCTCGGCAAAGAGGATGCCGTTGTTGGCCAGGATCGCCACTGGGTAGCCGTGCAGATGAGCGAAGCCGCACACCAGGGTAGTGCCGAACAAAGCCTTGAATTCGTCGAACACCGAACCATCGACCAGGCGGGCGATCACCTCGCGCACATCGAACGGCTGTTTGGCATCGGCCGGCACCACGCCGTACAGCTCTTCGGCAGCGTACAGGGGGGCGACCACCGGGCGGCACTGCAACTGGCCGAGCTTGTGCCAGTTGAGATTGGCGACGCTACGCCGGGCCAGGGCCAGGGCGTGCTCGTCATTGTCGGCGTAATGGTCGGCCACGCCGCTGGTGCGGCAATGCACATCGGCGCCGCCGAGGTCCTCGGCGCTCACCACTTCGCCGGTAGCGGCCTTCACCAGCGGTGGTCCGGCGAGGAAGATGGTCGCTTGCTGACGCACCATGATCGCTTCGTCGGCCATGGCCGGTACGTAGGCACCGCCGGCGGTGCACGAGCCCATGACCACGGCGATCTGCGGAATGCCCAGGGCGCTCATGTTGGCCTGGTTGAAGAAGATCCGTCCGAAATGCTCGCGGTCGGGAAACACCTCGTCCTGGCGCGGCAGGTTGGCGCCGCCTGAGTCGACCAGATAGATGCACGGCAGACGGTTCTGCAGGGCGATGGTCTGTGCACGCAGGTGCTTCTTCACCGTCAGCGGGTAGTAGGAGCCGCCTTTGACCGTGGCGTCGTTGGCCACGATCATGCACTCGACGCCCTCCACGCGGCCGATGCCGGCGATCACGCCGGCTGCCGGGACGTCCTCGCCATACACCTCATGGGCGGCCAACTGGCCGACTTCGAGAAATGCCGAGCCTGGGTCGAGCAGGCGGTCGATACGTTCGCGTGGCAGCAGTTTGCCCCGCGAAGTATGCCGCTCCTGGGCCTTGGGCCCGCCCCCCTGGCTGACCTGGGCGAGCAGTTGGCGCAGGGCCTGGACCTGCTCGAGCATGGCCGCACTGTTGCCGGCGAACTCTGCCGAGCGCGGGTTGATCTGGGTATGCAAGGTGGCCATCTGCGAGGTTCCTCCTGCTCAGCGGGTTTCGTTGAACAGTTCGCGACCGATCAGCATCCGGCGAATTTCGCTGGTGCCGGCACCGATTTCGTACAGCTTGGCGTCACGCAGCAGGCGGCCCGCTGGAAACTCGTTGATGTAGCCGTTGCCGCCGAGGATCTGGATCGCTTCCAGGGCCATTTGGGTAGCGCGCTCGGCGGTGTAGAGAATCACCCCGGCAGCGTCCTTGCGCGTGGTCTCGCCACGGTCGCAGGCCTGGGCCACGGCATACAGGTAGGCGCGGCTGGCATTGAGCTGGGTGTACATGTCGGCGATCTTGCCCTGGATCAGCTGGAATTCGCCGATGCTCTGGCCGAACTGCTTGCGGTCGTGGATGTACGGCACGACCAAGTCCATGCAGCTTTGCATGATGCCGGTGGGGCCGCCGGAGAGCACCACGCGCTCGTAGTCCAGACCGCTCATCAGCACGCGCACGCCGCCGTTGAGCTGGCCGAGGATGTTGTCCTCAGGCACCTCGACGCCATCGAAGAACAGCTCGCAGGTGTTGGAACCGCGCATGCCCAGCTTGTCGAATTTGTTACTGCGCGAGAAGCCTTTCCAGTCGCGCTCGACGATGAAGGCGGTGATGCCGTGGGCGCCCTTGTCCAGATCGGTCTTGGCATAGATCACGTAGGTGTTGGCGTCGGGGCCGTTGGTGATCCAGGTCTTGCTGCCGTTGAGCACGTAGCGGTCGCCGCGTTTTTCGGCGCGCAGTTTCATCGACACCACGTCCGAACCTGCGTTGGGCTCGCTCATGGCCAGGGCGCCGATGTGCTCGCCGCTGATCAGCTTGGGCAGGTACTTGTGCTTTTGTTCAGGGGTGCCGTTGCGGTTGATCTGGTTGACGCACAGGTTGGAGTGGGCGCCATAGGAAAGGGCCACCGAGGCCGAGCCGCGGCTGATTTCCTCCATCGCTACCACGTGTGCCAGGTAGCCGAGCCCGGCGCCGCCGTACTCCTCCGGCACGGTGATGCCGAGCAGGCCCATGTCGCCGAACTTGCGCCACATGTCGGCAGGGAAGAGGTTGTCGTGGTCGATCTGCGCGGCACGTGGTGCCAGTTCGGCGGCAACGAAGGTGCGCACCTGGTCGCGAAGCATGTCGATGGTTTCGCCCAGGGCGAAGTTCAGGGAAGGGTAATGCATGCGGGGCACCTTGTTGTTCTTGATATGTGGGTAAACCGTAGCTCAAGACTGCAACACCAAACCCTGTGGGTGCGGGCTTGCCCGCGAATGCGGTATCAGGACCACCGTCGTTGCCTGGGCGATCGCTTTCGCGGGCAAGCCCGCTCCCACAAGGTTAGGTGTCGAGCTCTGATTCGGTCCTGTTCGTCACCTTTACGTTAACGTAAACCTGGCCTTGGATACTGTCAATCGACTTGTGACCTTTACGTAAACGTTAAGATGCGGTTGAGTCTGGGTCTGCCGCTTGACCCAGGCCCAGATCACACACAAAGAGGGATACCCGCGTTACAGAACTCGTTTGAAAGCGGTGGCCCTGACGTCGATCCGTAGACGCCAGAGCCAAAGCCCTCAGCTAGCTGGATTCTCCGTAATCCTGATATCGACTGAGCAGGTCTCCAAGCGTAAGGCCCTCGTCGTAGGCTTTTATGAGACTGGCCTTGAGTCGACCCGCATCTGGTTCTCTCAGCGCTTCGACGCTATCGATGAAATTCTCGAAATCCGTCTTTGTCGCGAACAGCTCGGAAAGCGGTTGGTCCACGTCGGCGTCCTTGAGGTGATCGGAATGCTTGCTGAACCACCCATCGAATCGTTGCAATGTCTTACCGCTAAGATTCCAGTAAATGTCTTCATTATTCTTGATCATGGCCATACTCCCGTCAGCAGGACGAGACGTAATGGTTGTTTTTCCACTGGGAGTGCACAACTGGTAAAAGTATCAGGTGTAGTTTCGGCGGCTGCTTCGAAGCGTGCGCAGGCGGTAGCCGGACAACTGCCAAAACTACCAGCTGCCTCGTCTACGCTTAAGCCTTCACCGGTGGTTCATCACTCGGCGGGTCGCCCACCGTTGGCGGCACGGTCGGCTTGATCGGCAGCTCGTCCGGCTCTTCTTCCGGCACGGGCGGCGGCAGGCTCGGGTCGTCGATGTTGGGGTCGGGTGTCTCCGGTGGAATGGGAATGTTCATGGCCTGACCTCGCATGGGTGAATGAAAGGGCGATACAGGCTTTGACCGTCGGTCGATCGGCATCGCTCAATTTTTTTGAACCCCATCGCCTGCGCGCGGCTCTGAACCCTTACCGCCACAAGCCCAAGGGAGCATGGTCCGATGACACGAAACGAGCCCTTCGAAAGCGTGCCCATGGCGAACGACCATCCGGACCAGGCCATCAGCCTGGCTCAGGCGCTGCTGGCGCCGCGTATTGTGATCGAAGACACCCAGCCCGTGCTCGATGCCGGCACCTTCGCCGCCAAGGCCACCAGCGGCCAACCGGTGGCGGTGAGCAGCAAGGTCTACAGCGATGGCCACGACCGCCTGGCAGTGATGCTGCACTGGCGCCAGGCACACAGCCGGAGTTGGCACTGCGTGCCGATGCAGTCGCCAGGCAATGACCTGTGGCTGGCCGAATTCACCCCTCTGGCGCTGGGCCCGCACCTGTTCTGCATCGAGGCCTGGATCGATCCGTTCGCCACCTACTGCCACGACCTGGAGAAGAAGTACCAGGCGGGTGTTGAGGTCAAGCTGGAGCTCGAAGAAGGGCGTCTGATGCTGGGCAAGGGCATCGAACTCAGCGAAGGTGTGCTGCGGGATGAGTTGAATGCCCTGCAGCAACGCCTGACGAGTCTGTCCGCCGACGATCAGGTGGCGTTGTTGCTCGACCGCGATACGGCGCGCTTGATGGCTGAGGCCGAGCACCGCAGCTACCTGACCCGCAGCGAGGAGTTCCCCCTCGACGTCGACCGCCCGGCCGCGCAGTTCGCCAGCTGGTACGAGCTGTTCCCGCGTTCGATCACCGACAGCGCCGAGCGCCACGGCACCTTCAACGATGTCCATGCGCGCCTGCCGATGATCCGCGACATGGGCTTCGATGTGCTGTATTTCCCGCCGATCCACCCCATCGGCAGCCAACATCGCAAGGGCCGCAACAACGCTTTGCGCGCCGAGCCTGGCGATCCCGGCAGCCCCTACGCGATCGGCAGTCCCGAGGGCGGCCACGAGGCCATCCACCCACAATTGGGCAGCCGCGAAGATTTCCGCCGGCTGGTCGCCGCCGCTGCCGAGCATGGCCTGGAGATCGCCCTGGACTTCGCCATCCAGTGCTCCCAGGACCACCCCTGGCTCAAGGAGCATCCCGGCTGGTTCAGCTGGCGTCCTGACGGCACCATCCGCTACGCCGAGAACCCGCCGAAAAAGTACCAGGACATCGTCAATGTCGATTTCTACGCGCCCGATGCCGTCCCAGCATTGTGGCTGGCGCTGCGTGACGTGGTGGTCGGTTGGGTAAAAGAAGGGGTCAAGACCTTCCGCGTGGACAACCCGCACACCAAGCCCTTGCCGTTCTGGCAATGGCTGATCGCCAATGTGCGCAGCCAGCACCCCGAGGTGATCTTTCTCGCCGAGGCCTTCACCAAGCCTGCGATGATGGCCCGCCTGGGCAAGGTCGGCTACGCCCAGAGCTACACCTACTTCACCTGGCGCAACCACAAGCAGGAGTTGCGTGAGTATTTCGAGCAGCTCAACCAGCCGCCGTGGAGTCAGTGCTACCGGCCGAACTTCTTCGTCAACACGCCGGACATCAACCCCTATTTCCTGCAGCAATCCGGCCGTGCCGGGTTTCTCATCCGTGCCGCGCTGGCGACCATGGGCTCCGGCCTGTGGGGGATGTATTCCGGTTTCGAGCTGTGCGAGAGCGCAGCGCTGCCAGGCAAGGAGGAATACCTGGATTCGGAGAAGTACGAGATCCGGCCGCGCGACTTCACCCAGCCGGGCAACATCATCGCCGAGATCGCCCAACTCAACCGCATTCGCCGACAGAACCCGGCGTTGCAGACCCACCTGGGCGTGGCGTTCTTCAACTGCTGGAACGACAACATCCTGTACTTCGCCAAGCGCACCCCCGATCGGGACAATTACATCCTGGTAGCGGTGAGCCTTGATCCGCACAACGTTCAGGAGGCGCATTTCGAGCTGCCCCTTTGGGAGCTGGGGTTGGACGACGATGCCGAGACCCACGGTGAGGACCTGATGAACGGGCATCGTTGGTCGTGGTACGGCAAGACCCAATGGATGCGCATCGACCCCGGTTATCTGCCATTTGGCATCTGGCGTATCCGCAAGGCCCGGTAAAGCCGTTTGAGGTCTTTGCAAGAACCCAGGTAAACCGTCATTGAAAGGAGTCGCCCATGGCCAAGCGTTCACGCCCGGCAGCATTCATCGACGATCCGTTGTGGTACAAAGACGCGGTCATCTATCAGCTGCACGTTAAGTCGTTCTTCGATGGCAACAACGATGGCATCGGTGATTTCGCAGGTCTGATCGGCAAGCTCGATTACATTGCCGGCCTCGGCGTGAACACCCTCTGGCTGCTGCCGTTCTACCCGTCACCGCGGCGTGACGACGGCTACGACATCGCCGAGTACAAGGCGGTGCATCCCGACTACGGCAGCCTGGCCGACGCACGCCGTTTCATTGCCGAGGCGCACAAGCGCGGCCTGCGGGTGATCACCGAGCTGGTCATCAATCACACCTCCGACCAGCACCCCTGGTTCCAGCGCGCCCGCCACGCCAAGCCCGGCAGCAAAGCCCGCAGCTTCTACGTGTGGTCGGACGACGACCAGCACTACGCGGGCACGCGGATCATCTTCCTCGATACCGAGAAGTCCAACTGGACCTGGGACCCGGTCGCTGGCCAGTACTTCTGGCACCGTTTCTACTCCCACCAGCCGGACCTCAATTTCGACAATCCGCAGGTGCTCAAGGCGGTGATTGGAGTGATGCGCTTCTGGCTCGACCTGGGCGTCGATGGCCTGCGCCTGGATGCCATTCCTTACTTGATCGAGCGCGACGGTACCAATAACGAGAACCTCCCGGAAACCCACCAGGTGCTCAAGGCGATCCGCGCCGAAATCGACGCCAACTATCCTGATCGCATGCTCCTGGCCGAGGCCAACCAATGGCCCGAGGACACCCGGCCGTACTTCGGCGAGGGCGAGGGCGACGAGTGCCACATGGCCTTCCACTTCCCCTTGATGCCGCGCATGTACATGGCCCTGGCCATGGAAGACCGCTTCCCGATCACCGACATCTTGCGCCAGACCCCGGAAATCCCCGCCAACTGCCAATGGGCGATCTTCCTGCGTAACCACGATGAGCTGACCCTGGAAATGGTCACCGACCGGGAACGCGACTACCTGTGGAACTACTACGCCGAAGATCGCCGCGCCCGCATCAATCTCGGCATTCGCCGGCGCCTGGCGCCGCTGCTGCAACGCGATCGCCGCCGCATCGAACTGCTGACCAGCCTGTTGCTGTCGATGCCGGGCACGCCGACCTTGTACTACGGCGACGAACTGGGAATGGGTGACAACATCTACCTGGGCGACCGCGACGGCGTGCGCACACCGATGCAATGGTCGCCTGATCGCAACGGCGGCTTTTCCCGTGCCGAGCCCCAGCGCCTGGTACTGCCGCCGATCATGGATCCGCTGTACGGCTACCAGACCGTCAACGTCGAAGCCCAGGCTCACGACCCGCATTCGCTGCTCAACTGGAACCGTCGTCTGCTGGCGGTGCGCAAGCAGCAGAAAGCCTTTGGTCGCGGCAGCCTGCGTCTGCTGACTCCGAGCAATCGACGCATTCTGGCCTACATCCGTGAATACACCGACGCCGACGGCAACACCGAGGTGATCCTCTGTGTCGCCAACGTGTCCCGCGCCGCCCAGGCCGCCGAGCTGGACCTGTCGCAATACGCCGATCAGGTACCGGTGGAAATGCTCGGCGGCAGCGCCTTCCCGCCGATCGGCCAACTGCCGTTCTTGCTGACCCTACCGCCTTATGGCTTCTACTGGTTCCTGCTGGCGGCTCACGACCGCATGCCCAGCTGGCACACCCGGCCCACGGAGGGCCTGCCCGAATTGACTACCCTGGTTTTGCGCAAGCGCATGGAAGAACTGCTCGAATCACCATCGCGAGACACGCTGCAGGAGACCATCCTGCCCCAATACCTGCCCAAGCGGCGCTGGTTCGCCGGCAAGGAAGGGCCCATCGATCAGGTGCGCCTGAGCTACGGCGTGCGCTTCGACACCGCCACCACGCCGGTATTGCTCGGCGAACTGCAGGTGCTGAGCGAGGGTGTGGCCAGCCAGTACCTGCTGCCTTTCGGCCTGCTCGCCGAGGAACAGATCAACAGCGCCTTGCCCCAGCAACTGGCCCTGGCCCGGGTGCGCCGAGGCCGTCAGGTCGGGCTGATCACCGATGCCTTCGTCCTCGAACCGTTCATCCGTGCGGTCCTGCATGCCTGCCAGGCGGGAGACCGGCGGTCCTGCGGCCACGGCCTGGGCGAGTTGCGTTTTCACAGCAACGAGGCCCTGGCCGCGCTCGAGCTCGATGAGCAGAGCGAGGTGCGCTACCTGAGTGCCGAGCAGTCCAACAGCTCGGTGGTGATTGGCGACAGAGTGGTGCTCAAGCTGATTCGCCGGGTCAATCCCGGCGTTCACCCGGAGCTTGAAATGAGCGCGTATCTGACCGCTGCCGGTTTCGCCAACATCTCGCCGCTGCTGGCGTGGGTAAGCCGTGAGGACGCTCAGGGCACGCCGCACCTGTTGATGATCGCCCAGGGGTACCTGAACAATCAGGGGGATGCCTGGGCCTGGACCCAGAACACCTTGGAGCGGGCGATTCGCGACGAAATGGAACCGGCCAGCGCCGAGCCCGAGGCGCACACCAATGCGCAGGCCGAACTCGCCGGCTTCGCTGCCTTGCTCGGTCAGCGCCTGGGTGAAATGCACCTGTTGCTGGCGGCACCGAGCGAAGACCCGGCATTCGCGCCGCGCGCCAGCGATGGCGATGACAGCGCCCGCTGGAGCCGGCAGATCAGTGGCGAGCTGAGCCACGCCCTGGACCTGCTGGCGCAACACCGCGACAGCCTCGACCGCGACAGCCAGGCGCTGGTCGACGACTTGCAGCAACAGCGCGACGGCCTGGCGGCCCACGTCCATCAGCTCGCCGAGCAGGCCCAGGGCGGCCTGTTGATGCGCGTGCATGGCGACCTGCACCTGGGCCAGGTGCTGGTGGTGCAGGGCGATGCCTACCTGATCGATTTCGAAGGCGAGCCGTCGCGGCCACTGGAGGAGCGTCGAGCCCGGCACAGTCCCTACAAAGACGTCAGCGGCGTGCTGCGATCCTTCGACTATGCTGCTGCCATGGTTCTGCGCAGCGCCTCGGCGGTCGACCTCTCCGAGCCTGCGCGCCAGGCCCGGCAGCGGGTGGCGCGACAGTACCTGCACCAAGCGCGGCACGCCTTCGTCGAGGCCTATGGGTTGGCCACCGCGGCCCTGCCACACGCCTGGCAACAGGCCGAAGGCGAGCGTGCCGCACTGGAGCTGTTCTGCCTGGAGAAGGCAGCCTACGAAATCACTTACGAAGCCGAAAACCGTCCAAGCTGGTTGGCCGTGCCTTTGCATGGCCTGCATGGACTGATCAGTACCTGGGGAGAGTCATAAATGAACGCGACCATGCGTGACAACGGCGGCCTTCGGCAGCAGGACCTCGATGGCCTGGCCCGCGCCGAGCACGCCGATCCATTCGCTGTACTGGGTCCGCACGATGATGGAGCAGGTGGGCTGTGGGTGCGGGCGTATCTGCCCAATGCCCTGAGTGTCCGCCTGCTGGCGCGCCACGATGGGCGAATCCTCGCCGAGATGGAGCAGGGCAGCCTGCCTGGGCTGTTTACCGCGCACCTGGAAGAGGCTCATCCCTATCTGCTGCAAATCGGCTGGGCCGGCGGCGAGCAGATCACCGAAGATCCCTACGGCTTCGGGCCGCAACTGGGCGACATGGACTTGTACCTGTTCGCCGAGGGCAATCACCGCGATCTGTCCGGGCGTTTCGGCGCGCAGTTGATCGAAGTGGATGGCGTCGCCGGGGTGTGCTTCTCGGTGTGGGCTCCCAATGCCCGGCGGGTGTCGGTGGTGGGCGACTTCAACAACTGGGACGGGCGTCGCCACCCCATGCGCCTGCGCCACAGCGCCGGGGTATGGGAATTGTTCGTGCCGCGCCTGGGCAGTGGTGAAGCCTACAAGTTCGAGGTATTGGGCAAGGACGGTGTGCTGCCGCTCAAGGCCGACCCCCTGGCCCGCGCTACCGAGTTGCCGCCGAGCACCGCGTCGAAAGTGGCCCCGGCGTTGCAACATGACTGGCGTGACCAGGACTGGATGGCCCAGCGCGATCAACGCCATGCCTACAGCGCACCTTTGTCGATCTATGAGCTGCACCCCGGTTCCTGGCGCTGCGAAACCGACGACCTGGGTGAAGTCGCACGCTACTACAACTGGCGCGAGCTGGCCGAACGCCTGGTGCCCTATGTCCAGGACCTGGGTTTCACCCACATCGAACTGCTGCCGATCATGGAGCACCCGTTCGGCGGTTCCTGGGGCTACCAGCCCTTGTCGTTGTTCGCGCCCACCTCGCGCTACGGTACGCCGGAGGATTTCGCTGCGTTCATCGACGCCTGCCATCAGGGCGGCATCGGCGTGATCCTGGACTGGGTCCCGGCGCATTTCCCCACCGACGAACATGGCTTGGCACGTTTCGACGGCACGGCGCTGTATGAGTACGACAACCCGCTGGAAGGTTTCCATCAGGATTGGAACACGCTGATCTACAACCTGGGCCGCAACGAAGTGCGAGGCTTCATGCTGGCTTCGGCGCTGCACTGGCTGAAACACTTCCATATCGATGGCCTGCGCGTCGATGCGGTGGCCTCGATGCTCTACCGCGATTATTCGCGCAAGGCCGGGGAGTGGGTGCCCAATCGCCATGGTGGGCGGGAGAACCTGGAGGCCATCGACTTCATCCGCCACCTCAATGGCGTGGTCGAGCACGAGGCGCCGGGTGCCTTGATCATCGCCGAGGAATCCACGGCCTGGCCGGGGGTCAGCCAGCCGATCCAGCAGGGCGGCCTGGGCTTTGGCTACAAGTGGAACATGGGCTGGATGCACGACACCCTGCATTACATCCAGAACGACCCGGTGCACCGCACCTATCACCACAACGAGATGAGCTTCGGCCTGATCTACGCCTACTCCGAGCACTTCATCCTGCCGATCTCCCACGACGAAGTGGTGCATGGCAAGCATTCGTTGATCGACAAGATGCCCGGTGACCGCTGGCAGAAGTTCGCCAACCTGCGCGCCTACCTGTCCTTCATGTGGACCCACCCCGGCAAGAAGCTGCTGTTCATGGGCTGCGAGTTCGGCCAGTGGCGCGAATGGAACCATGACCAGCAACTGGACTGGTACCTGCTGCAGTACCCTGAGCACCAGGGCGTGCAACGACTGGTCGGCGACCTCAACCGGCTCTACCGCGAACTGCCCGCGCTGCACGAGCAGGACTGTCAGCCCCAGGGCTTCCAATGGCTGATCGGTGATGACGCGCAGAACAGCGTGTTCGCCTGGCTGCGCTGGAGCAGCAGCGGCGAGCCGTTGCTGGTGGTGGCCAACTTCACCCCGGTGCCGCGCGAGGGGTACCGCATCGGCGTGCCGTTCGGCGAACGTTGGCAGGAATTGCTCAACAGTGACGCGCAGCTGTATGGCGGCTCCAACGTGGGCAACCTGGGGGCGGTGGAAAGCGAGTCGATCAGCAGCCACGGGCAGCCGTTGTCGCTGGGGTTGAACCTGCCACCGCTTGGGGTACTGGTAATGAAGCCGGCCTGATCGTTCGTCGGTCACGACCGCTTCGCGGGCAAGCCCGCTCCCACAGGTACCGCGCAGGTTGCGAAGGCGGTGAAGATTCTGTGGGGGCAGGCCTGCCCTGCTAAACAGCAGAGGCGGCCTACCAGCGCATCCGCACACCCAGGCTGCCGATCAGCCCATTCAGATCATTGTCGTCCACATCGCTGCTGTAGTCGGCGCTGACGAACAACGCTACCGTCGGTGTCACCCGCGCCACCAGCCCCAAGCCCAGTTCCACCGTGGTCGAGTAGCGGGAGCTGGAAATCTTGTCGACCTTGTCCAGCTTCACCTCGCTGCCCTCGTTGAAGTCATACCAGACGTTGGTCCGCACATAGGGCTCGATGGGCATGCCGCGCACGTTGTAGCGCCCGGACAGTTTGGCACCGACCCGACCGCTCCAGCTCGGTTGGCTGTCGAATGCCTGCAAGGTTTCCTCCTGCGCCCGGCTACTGGGGTAGAACTGCTGGTTGATCAACTGCGCTTGCGGCTCGATCACCCAACCGCCACCCAGCCCGATCGGGTAACCGCCCTCCAGCGAGAACGTCATCGCATGGCCACTGTCGTCCAGGCGCTGGCCGCTCTCGCCGCGGCCGTTGATGTCGATGCGCGAGCCCATCGCCACGGCATCCACATGCCAACCCCGTTCATGGGTCATGCTCCAGTACGCACCCAGGCTTTCACCGCTGAGGTTGACTGCATTGCGCTGTTTGTCGCCGAGTAGCGGGCGCATGCCGTTGAAGCTGCTTTGCAGATTGTTGTGACCCACGAAAATCCCCGCACGATGCACATTGCCGGTGTTGGTTTCGCGCACGAACAGGTCCGGTCCGATCATCAACTGTTGGCTGGGCGCTTCGAGTTGCGCCGGTGGTTGCGCGCCCTGGCGTGACGGGGCAGGGAAGAACTGTGCCCACTGGCTGATGAGCCGCGCGGGGGACACCTGGGCGTGGCGGTCGCTCATCTGCTCGGAGAACGCCTGCAACGTACCCAGGCCTAGGCTGCTGGCGCTGAGCGGTTCCAGTGATAACTGCGGCACCGCCGGCTGCTGCAGGAAGTTGGGCGAGACGGGGTCTTCCTGCAGTTCGAGCGCGAAGGTTTCCACCGGGGTTGCCAGAAGCAGCGACGTGGAAACCGCGCAGAAAATGCGATCGAGACGCGAGGGTATCGAGGTGCTTTTCATGGCGGATCTCCTGTTGTTCTTGTGGGTACAGTCAATGACCTGGCCTGATGTCTCGAGCTGTACGGCAAAAACAGGGACGACCCAAACCAGCACGCTGGCTTTCCAGGGCGCGCACAAAGGCGCGAGCTAGACGCCCGGCATGAGTTTCAACGACTACGGTATTGTTCAGCTAAGGAGAGGTCGGAGGCGGCGTCAAGAAAGCGTGAAGTCGATGTCGACGGCCTGTGATAAGGATCAACTGATTGAACTTGAAGGATATTTTATTCGGCATAGCGAGGTTCGCTATTTGCCCGGGGCGGGCTATGCCGAATAATTGCTAGCGCTGTGTTCACCCTGAGCCCCCGCAGCCGATGCACTGCGGGGGTTGATCGAGATCAAACCGGTTCAGTCCTCCTCACGCTGCAGCACGAACAACAGCAGCGAGCGTCCGGTCACCTCGAAACGGGTGTCGAAGGCCAGGTGCTGAGGTTTGCGCAGTTGCGGTCGATCGGTGTCCACCAGGCAGCTCCAGTAGTCACCTTCGGGCACGGCCGGCAGCAGGAACGGTACGGTATCGTGGTGGGCGTTGACGATCAGCAGAAGGGTCGCCTCCGCGCCAGGTCGGGCGATACCGCTGACCTGGGCACGACCATCCATGAGCATGCCCAGGCAGCGGCCATGGGGGTCTTCCCATTGCTCCACGCTCATTTCTTCGCCTTCGGGCGTGAGCCAGGTCACGTCCTTCACGCCAATGGCCTCGTTGTAGTCGCCCACCAGGAAGCGCGAGCGGCGCAGTACCGGGTAGGCCAGGCGCAGGCGGGTCAGGCGCTTGACGAATGCCAGCAGATCGGCGCCGTCCTCGTCCAGCTCCCAGTTGATCCAACCGATCTCGCTGTCCTGGCAGTAGGCATTGTTGTTGCCATGCTGGGTACGGCTGAATTCATCGCCGGCGACGATCATCGGCGTGCCTTGGGCGAACAGCAGGGTGGCGAAGAAGTTACGCATCTGGCGCATGCGCAGGGCGTTGATGTCGGGATCGTCGGTGGGGCCTTCGGCGCCGCAGTTCCAGGACAGGTTGTTGTCGGTGCCGTCCTGGTTGTTCTCGTCGTTGTCTTCATTGTGCTTGTGGTTGTACGAGACCAGGTCGCGCAGGGTGAAGCCATCGTGGGCGGTGATGAAGTTGACCGACGAGTAGGGACGGCGTCCGCGGTTGTTGAACATGTCGCCGGAGGCGGTCATGCGTGCGGCGAACTCGGCCAGTTGGCCTTCGTCGCCTTTCCAGAACGCGCGTACGGTATCACGGAAGCGGTCGTTCCATTCCGCCCAACCAGGCGCAAAGTTGCCTACCTGGTAGCCGCCCGGGCCACAGTCCCAAGGCTCTGCGATCAGCTTGACCTGGCTGAGCAAGGGGTCCTGGCGGCAGGCGACGAGGAAGCCGTGGCGTTCGCTGTAGCCGTCATGGTAACGACCGAGGATGGTCGCCAGATCGAAGCGGAAGCCGTCCACATGCATTTCGCCGGCCCAGTAGCGCAGCGAGTCGGTGACCAGTTGCAGCACACAGGGATGACTGAGATCGAGGGTGTTGCCGGTGCCGGAATCGTTGATGTAGTAGCGCTTGTCGTCGGGCATCAGCCGGTAGTACGAAGCGTTGTCGATGCCGCGCATCGACAGGGTAGGGCCCAGTTCGTTACCTTCGGCGGTGTGGTTGTAGACCACATCGAGGATCACTTCGAGACCGGCATCGTGCAGGTGCGCGACCATTTCCTTGAACTCGGCGATCTTGCCGCTGGCCAGATAGGCGGGGTGCGGGGCGAAGAAGGCGATGCTGTTGTAGCCCCAGTAATTGTTCAGGCCTTTCTGCAGCAGGTGCTGGTCGTTGACGAAGGCGTGGATGGGCAACAGTTCGATACTGGAGACCCCCAGGTCCTTGATGTGCTTGAGCAACTCGTCGTTGGCCAGGCCGCCGAAGGTGCCGCGCAGTTTCTCAGGCACTGCCGGGTGGCGCATGCTGATGCCTTTGGTGTGGGCCTCGTAGACGATGGTACGTTCCCAGGGCACCTGCACGCGTTGGTCACGGCCCCAGGTGAAGGCCGGGTCGATGACTTTGCACTTGGGCACGAAGGGTGCGCTGTCGCGCTCGTCGAAGCTCAGATCGCCGTCGGGGTGGCCGATGGTATAGCCGAACAGTGCCTCGGACCACTTCAGGTCGCCGACCAATTGCTTGGCATAGGGGTCGATCAGCAACTTGTTGGGATTGAAGCGGTGGCCGTTCTCCGGCTCGTAGGGCCCATGCACCCGGTAACCATAGACTTGGCCGGGGTGCGCATCGGGCAGGTAGCCATGGTAGATCTCGTCGGTGTATTCCGGCAGTTCGATGCGTTCGAGCTCCTTTTCGCCGGTGGAATCGAACAGGCACAGCTCGACCTTGGTCGCGTTGGCGGAAAACAGTGCGAAGTTCACGCCCAGGCCGTCCCAGGTGGCACCCAGAGGGAAAGGTGAGCCCTCACGGATGCGCGAAGGAGCGACGGAGCGGGTTTTCTTTGGGGTGCGGGGACTCATGGCGTACCTCGGTTAGCCTGGGGAAAGGAATGGTGCGGGGGATGTCCGGCCTCTTCGCGTCGAACCGCGGCGAAGAGGCCGGGCCAGGCTCAGCTGGCTGCGGGCTTCTTCGCTGTCCTAGGCTTCTTCACGGCCGCCGGTTTTGGCGCTGCTGGCTTGGGCTGCGGTGCGGCCTTGGGCTGTGCGGCGACCTTGGTCTCGACGGCCTTGGATGCAGCGGGCTTGGATTCAGCGGTTTTGGGCTTGGCCGATGCACGTTTGCGGGCCGTGGCCTTGGGTGCTAGGGCCTCGGCTTCGGCCAGCTTGCGCGCCATCTCCCAGTGGCGTTCCTCTTGTCCATGGGGTTGGCCTTCCGATTCCCAGATCTGGTAGGCAAATTCTCGAATGCGTTTTTCATCGACGCTCATCACGATGCTCCTGAATGCGTTAGGCATGCTCAATCAACAGGTTGACCGGAAACTCCGACAGCACGGCGCTCAACTTCAGCTCCCTTGTAGGGCTGACAACGGCACCGCCGAAAAGTCCATTCCAGGTGGCAGGCGACAAGGTAAACGGCAGTATCAGCCGGGTATCGTCCCAGTTCTGTGCCGGGATCAACGGTGAAGCGGCGCCATTGAGCAGGCCACTGGCCAGGCGCGGTGCCACGACAATGGCACGCTGGCCTTCGCCAAGACGGGCAAAGGCCAGCACCTTGTCGGCATGTCGGCCTTGCACGTTCAGTGGCAGATAGGCACCTCGCTGGAACAGCTCGACATGGGCCAGGCGGCAATCCAGCACCCGGGCGACCAGCGTCTGCTTGATGCGTCCGTCCTGCCAATGTCGCAACAGGTCGGCCAGCGAGGCGCCATCATCCAAGGTTTGACGTCTGCAAGCGTAGTCCACGGGGCGCCGGTTGTCCGGGTCGACCAGGCTGAAGTCCCAGTACTCGTTGCCCTGATACAGGTCCGGTACGCCTGGCACGGTCATGCGCAACAAGGTCTGGACCAGGCCGTTGAGCGCCCCGGGACAGGCGATCAACTGCGTCGCGTCGGCCAGCGACTGCCGCAGTTGCTGATTCTCCGGGTCCAGCAGCAGGCCATCGACCATCGCCGCGCAAGCTGCCTCGTAGGCTTCGTTGGGCGCACTCCAGCTGCTGCGTAGCTTGGCCTCACGCAGGGCCTTCTGTTGCCACTGACGCACACGTTCGGCGTACTGACGCAGGCCTGCCTCATCGTCGGTTTCCAGGCCCAGCGGCCAGCTGCCAAGCAGGGTCTGGTAGAGCAGCAGTTCGTCGCCGGGGCTGGGTGCTGGACCGTCCTCGAGTGTCGCGCGCAGAGGCGCTGCCAGCTCGCGCCAGTGCTCGAAGCGACTGGCCAGCCAGGCCCCACGCTCGCTCAACACAGCCAGGCGGGCGCGGGTGTCTTCGCCTCGCTTGTGGTCGTGGGTGGCGGTAGCCAGCAAGTTGTCGGGAAAGTCGCGCAGACGCCGTTGGGACTCGTTGTGGAAGTGTTCGGGCCCTGCGCTGAACTGTTCGGCCTCGAAGCCTACGTCGTTGCGCGACAGCAAACGTGCGGAGCGGTAGAAGGCGGTGTCCTCGACGGCCTTGGCAGCGCTCGGCGCGGTGAGTTGCTGAAAGCGCACACAGGCATGGCGCAGGTGCTTGCGCGCCCGGCCGGAGGGCAGGCTGCGCCAAGGTTGGCCACCGAGCCAGCGTTCGAGGTGCTCGAGCAACGGCCAGTCAGCTTCGCCGAGGTCTTGCCGGGCATTGGCCAGGGCCTGCTGGAAGAACGCCTCGTCCTCGGCGGGGCGGCCGCAGGCGTTGAAATAGGTGCGGTAGACCGGATAGTGCGCGACCAGGGCCTGCAGCGCACGGCGAATCGCGCCGAGGGTCAGGTCGCGGGTCATCAGGTCGTCGCGAGCCACTTGCAGCAAGGCCTGGGCCACCGACTCGCAGTCACCGGCCAGGCTGGCATTGAGCACCAGATGACGGGCCAGGCGGATTTCCTCGGCAAAATCCGGACGCTCGCTGATGTTGGCCCAGGCCTCGGTCAGCGGCGCCTCGCCGCAGGGATCGTGCTGCAGCAGTGACACCTGGTTCATGAACTCGTAGCCGGTGGTGCCGTCGGTGAGCCAGTCACGGTGCAGGTGCTCGCCGGGGCCGAGGATCTTCTCGACGAAGATCGGGAAGTGCTCGACGGCCGCCTGCAGTGGCCGCTTGGCCAGCAGGCCGGTGACCCGGCGACGGAGTTTGCGGCAGTAGGCCCGTGGGTCGGCCAGGCCGTCGATATGGTCGATGCGCAGGCCGTCGATCAGGCCGCGCTCGATCAGTTCGAACAGCTTGGCATGGGTGGCCTCGAACACGGTCGCGCGCTCCACGCGCAGGCCGCCGAGCTCGTTGATGTCGAAAAAACGCCGCCAGTTGATGTCGTCGGCGGCGGTGCGCCAGCTGGCCAACCGATAGGTCTGCCGTTCGAGCAACAGGTGCAGGCGCTTGAAACCGGCCTCGGCGCGGCTGTCGAAAGCCGCCAGGGCCGATTGCAGGTCGGCACCTTCTTCCACCAGGCGCGCCAGTTCCGCATGCAGCGGCGAGGCATCGGCCAGTGGCTCGGCGCAGTCGCGCAACGCCGTGAAGTGCGCCGCCAGAGCCTGCAGGCGCGGGTCGGGGCTTTGCGCCAGGATCCAACCGTAGTCCAGCGGGCAGATCGGGAAGCGGTGTTCGTAGTGTTCGACCTGCAGCACGCCCTGCTGGGCATCGAAGGCCAGCGGTAGCTCACCCTGCTTGAGGGCCACGCCGTAGTCGTTGCCCAGGAACGGCAATAGCAACTGGCCGGCCAGCAAGGGGTCGCTGGAATGCCACTGAATGTCGAAGAACTCGGCGTAGGGGCTGCGGCGTCCCCATGTCAGCAGGCTCTGCCACCAAGGGTTGTCGGCACCGCCGACGGCCATGTGATTGGATACGGTGTCGACGATCAGCCCCATGCCGTGTTGACGCAGAGCCGCCACCAGGCGTTCGAGTGCCGCTTCGCCGCCCAACTCGGGGTTGACCTGGGTCGGGTCGACCACGTCGTAGCCGTGGCGCGAACCTGCCCGAGCCTTGAGGATCGGTGAGGCGTACAGGTGGCTGATACCCAGCTGGGCGAAGTAGGGTACCAGCGGCACGGCATCGTCGAGGGTGAAGTCGCTGTGGAACTGTAGACGCTGGGTGGCGGTGAGGGCTTTCATCGATCACGCTCCCAGGCTTGTTCGCGGGCCTGGGCCAACAGCTCCAGGCGCCGAGCGGCGTCTTCGTCGTCAAGCAGTTCGCGCACCGGGGCGGCGAAGCGTCGGCGCCAGTTCGGGTGGCCGGCGGTGGTGCCCGGCAGGTTGGGTTGCTCGTCGCAACCCAGCAAGTCTTCCAGGGGGACCAGCACCAGCGGGGCGCGGGTGTGGCCAACGTAACGAATGGCGGCGTCGATCACGGCGTCGTTGTCCTTGAGGGGGCCATAATTGGCTTCGAGCGTGCGTTGCAGCCCGCTGCGTTCTTTGTGACGTTCGTGGCGCCAGTGGAGTTCGGTGGCGGCGTCGATCAGTTGCAGGCGATGGTTCCAGTCGATGTCGCGGCTCGCCAGCCAACCGCCCAGTGGCGCGAGGTCGTGGGTGCCGGTGGTGGCCAGGGCGTCGTCCGGCCAGTCGAGGATGGGGGTGAACTGCCCGGGCGCCGATTGCTCGAACGGCAGTACGCGCATGCCAAGCACTCGCTGCTCGGCCAATGCTTCACGCAGCCCGTCCGGCACCGTGCCGAGGTCTTCGCCGAGGATCACCGCCCGATGCCGGGTCGACTCCAGCGCCAACAGGCGTAGCAGGTCGTCGAACGGGTAGTACAGGTAGGCGCCGTCGCTGGGCTTGGACCCGCGCGGAATCACCCACAGCCGGCGCAGTCCCATGACGTGGTCGATGCGCAGCCCGCCGGCATGGGCCAGGTTGGCCCGCAGCATCTCGATGAAAGCTCGGTAGCCGTTGCGCTTGAGCCCTTCGGGGGAAAACCCGCAGATCCCCCAGTCCTGTCCTGAGCGATTGAGGATGTCGGGCGGAGCGCCCACGCTGAGACCGGGGAGCAGTTCGTCCTGACGGCTCCAGGCCTGGCTGCCGGCACCGTCGGCGCCGACGGCCAGGTCGGCGATCAGGCCGACCAGCATGCCGTTGCTGTGCGCGGCCTCCTGGGCGCGTTGCAGACTGCGTTCGACCAGCCACTGGCAGAAGGCGTGATATTCCACCCGCGCCGGATAGGTGGCGGCGAGGGCTTCGACCTCAGGATGGTAGGGGTCGCGCCAGGCTTCAGGCCAGGCGCGCCAGTCGGCGCCGAGCCCACGATCGACCGCTTCGGCTTGCAGCACTTCGAAGCGGCAATGGTGCTCCAGCGCTTCGCCGGCCGCTTCGCGAAAGCTCTCGAAATCGCTGCGCTGTGGATGCTCACCCTGGCTGAAGTCCCGGTACAGCGCCTGCAGCAGTTGGGTGCGCGCGGCGGCGGCACGCGGCCAGTCCACCAAAGGTTGCTGCTCCAGTTCCTCCAGCGTCTGTTCCAGGCCGCAGGCCTCGACGGCCATGCGCACGGCGCGTTCTCCCAGCACGCTGGCCGGACTGGCATACAGAGGGTTGAGCAACAGGCGGCTGGACGGTGAATACGGGCTGTAGTGTTCCTGGTCGTAGGCCGACAACGCATGGATCGGACTGATCGCCACGGCATCGGCTCCGCGCTCGGCGCCGCTGCGTGCCAGTTGCTCCAAAGCCAGACAGTCGCCATAGCCGCCATCGCCGGGACGCCGCAAGCTGTAGAGCTGCACGGCGATGCCCCAACAGCGCGGCGGTGGTTGATCCACCGCCGCTTGCAGGCTGTGGCAATAGGGCGGTGCTACGGCAACGGTGAAGCGGTGGCCCTCGATCTCGATCTGGTGGTAGCCGATCGGCAGTTCGCCCGGCAGGTTGGCCTGGTCGTCCAGTGCCAGGGTGTGCTGGCTGCCATCTTCGAGGGTGCAGCGCACCGGGCTGGCGGCAGCGAAGTAGCGTTGCAGCGCGAGCGGCGTGCCGACCTGCACCGTGAACAGCGGTGGCAGGTGCTCGCTGTCCTCGGCCTGGTCCAGTCGCTTGAGGCTGGCGTGCAGGGCGTCGTCGTCATCGGCCGGATGGCCGAGCGCTGTGAGCACCCGACGCAGCACTTCGTCGCTGACCTGCTGTGGGCGGTTGTTGGCGTCCAGCCAGTCGCGGGCCAGGCCAACCCGCGCGGCCAGGCGGTGGAGAAGGTGTTCGTTCATGCAGCCTCCTGGCCAGGGGGAAGCAGGCTGACCACGCAGCTGTACGCAGCCAGGCTCGAGTCCGGGTGGGCATTGTCACTGCTGTCGAACAGGCGCACCGCGGGGCTGGGCAAGGCGGCGGCCTGGGGCTCGGCGGCGAGATTGAGGTCGATGCGCAGGGTGCTGCCGTCGCCCAGGCGCCATCGCGCGGTCAGGGCCTTGTCGCCCAATACTTCGGCGCCCAGGGCCCGGCTGCCCGGCAGGTGCGGCACGATGTGGGTGCGGCGCAGGGCCAGCAGTTGCTGGTACAGGCCGTGCCAACCGGCCAGTACCTCTCGGCTATCGGGCTGCGAGGCAGTGAAGGTGGCCAGGGCGTTGGGGTCGGGAATGCGTTCGCGCAGCGCCGGATCATTGAAGGCGGCGAAGTGGGCGAACTCTCCACGACGGCCCTCGCGCACGGCATCGGCGAGTTGGTCATGGAAGTCGGTGAAGAACAGGAACGGACTGCGGCTGCCGTCATCGTCGCCCATGAACAGCAACGGGATCATCGGCGCCATCAGCAGCAGGGCGGTCGCGGCGCGCAACGCTGTCGGTGGGCACAGGCGCGACAGGCGTTCGCCCAAGGCACGGTTGCCGATCTGGTCGTGGTTCTGCAGGAACAACACGAAGGCACTGGGCGGCAGATGCCCGCTGGGTTCGCCGCGTGGCTCGCCATGGCGGTTGGGCTGGCCCTGGTAGACGAAACCTTCGCCCAGACAGCGGGCCAGCTTGCCGATCGGGTCGGTCTGATAGTCCTGGTAATAACCTTCGGTTTCACCGGTCAGCAGTACGTGCAAGGCATTGTGGCCATCGTCGTTCCACTGAGCGTCGAAGCCCTGCTCGAGCAGGAACGCCTGGTTGTGCTCGTTCTCCAGCACCAGCCAGACGTGGCGGCCCGGCTCCACGGCCGCACGTACCCGTTGCGCCAGTTCGACCAGGAAGTCGGGCTGGTCGATGGCATGCACGGCATCCAGGCGCAGGCCATCGAAGCGATACTCGCACAGCCACATCAAGGCGTTCTGGATGAAGTACTCGCGCACCTCGGGTCGGCGAAAATCGATGGCGGCTCCCCATGGCGTCTGCCGGTCTTGCCGAAAGAAGTCGCTGGCATACTGGTGCAGAAAATTGCCGTCGGGACCGAAGTGGTTGTAGACCACGTCGAGCATCACCATCAGACCATGCCCATGGGCCTGGTCGATGAGGTTGCAGAGCTGTTCGGGACGGCCATAACTGTGTTGTGCGGCGTAAGGCAACACGCCGTCATAGCCCCAATTGCGATCGCCAGGAAACTGCCCGAGGGGCATCAGTTCGATCGCGGTGATACCGACCTCGGCCAGGCGCGGCAATTGCTGCGCCACCCCGGCATAGCCGCCGAGCACGCCAACGTGCAGCTCCTGGATCACCGCCTGGTGCCAGGGACGGCCCTGCCAGGGGTGTTTCCAAGCATGGCTGGCCAGGTCGACGACCTGGCTCGGCCCATGCACGCCTTCAGGCTGAAAGCGCGAAGCGGGGTCGGCGACCTGCAGTTCATCGTCGATACGATAGTGATAGCGTGCTCCGGGCTGGCACGGGGCGACCCCGCTGAACCAGCCGTCGGCGCCTGGGAGCAGCTCGATGGCCGGCTGCCCCTGGATTTCCAAGCTCACGCTGCGCGCATCCGGCGCCCAGAGGGCGAAGCGCGCAGACGTGGCGTCCAGCAAGTGTGCGCCATGTCTTTGCATCTTCAACGCTCCGTTCAGTAGTGGGCCAGTCGGGTCTGCTTGACCAGATCCTCATAAAGACGGGCGTAGGGTTCCACTGCCTGGCACCAGTTGAAGGGCTGGGTCATCGACAGGCAGCGCATGGCATTGAGCAGGTCGGGCTTGCCGTAGACGTAGAAGGCCCGGCTCAGCGCTTCGCGGTAGCTGTCTACCGTCGACTCGTCGAACAGGAAACCGGTCACGCCATTCTCGATGGTGTCGGCCAGCCCGCCGGTATTGCGTGCCACCGGCAACGAGCCGAAGCGTTGCGCGTACATCTGGCTCAGGCCGCAGGGCTCGTAGCGCGAAGGCATCAGCAGAAAATCGCTGCCAGCGAACATGCGCCGTGCATCGGTCTCGTTGAAACCGATGCTCACGCCGATGCGGCCGGGGTGGCGCAGGGCGAGTTCGCGCATGGCCTGCTCCTCTTCCGGCTCGCCGCGGCCGATGATCGCGATCTGCCCGCCTTGCTCGACGATGTAGTCGGCAACGCCCAGGGTCAGGTCCAGGCCCTTCTGGTAGACCAGGCGCGAAACGACGGCGAACAGCGGCCCTTCGGACTCATCGAGTTCGAACAGCTCGCGCACGGCGGCGGCGTTGCGTGCCTTGCCTTCCCAGTCGTTGATGCTGAAGTTGTGCTGCAGGTGCTTGTCGGTGGCCGAATCCCAGCTTTCGTCGATGCCGTTGGGAATGCCGCCGAGCAGGCCTTGCTGGGCTTTGCTGGCCAGGAATCCATCCAGCCCGCAGCCGAACTCAGGGGTGGTGATCTCCTGGGCGTAGGTGGCGCTGACCGTGGTGATGTGGCTGGAATACGCAAGCCCGGCCTTGAGGAAGGACAGCTTGCCGTAGAACTCCATGCCTTCCTGTTGCATGGCGTGCTCGGGGATCGCCAGCTCCGGGCTGCAGCCGCGGCTGTAGACACCCTGGTAGGCCAGGTTGTGGATGGTGAACAGGGTCGGCGTGTTCAAACCGCGCCAGTGCATATAGGCGGGCGCCAGGCCCGCCGGCCAGTCGTGGGCGTGAACCACTTCCGGCTTCCAGTGGATCATGCCCTCGCCGGCGGCGATTTCCGCCGCCGCCAGGCCTAGTCGCGCGAAGCGAATGTGGTTGTCGGGCCAGTCGCGGCCATTGTTGGCGCCGTAGGGGGTGCCGTCACGCTGGTACAGTTCCGGGCAGATCAGCACGTAGATGACCAGACCGTCGGCCAGGTCCATGCGTCCGATCTTGCACGGCGGCAACGCCGCGTGGCCACCGAGTTCACCGACGATATGAATCGGGTTGTCGCTCTCCATGACCTGCCGGTAGCCGGGAATCAGCACCCGCACATCATGCAGATGGGCGAGGGCGCGCGGCAGCGCCGCGGACACATCGCCCAGCCCCCCGGTCTTGACCAAGTCGGCGATTTCCGACGTGACGAAGAGGATCTTGCGTTTGTTGGGGTTGTGTTGGCGCTGAGCGCCAGGTGCCTTGGCTGTCGTGGCGAAATCCGGGGTGAGCGGTTCGCGATTGTCCGGGTGAAAAGTTGTTGCGTTGGGTTCGACAGCGGCACTGATCATACTTCTTTCCGTCCCTATGCTTGGTTGGGTGCAGGCACCCGTCGTTTCATCTCGTGTTGGTTCTCTCTGATCTGTAACTGCAAAAGCTATCCATGCCCCTGAGTCGTGCGCGCAAGCACGGCGCGCCTGGCATTCCAGCCTAAAAGCGATTGGACTGAACGGGATGGGTCGACCGAAGGCGGGGCGCCCGAATGAAACGTCCCTTGCGTTTGGCCTACTTAATTCCTGACCTGCCTTGCAAGCGGAAAGTTTCGACTTTTTTCTGTCGGGTTTTCCGAACGGAAGGATGGCCAGACCTTGAGTGTAGGAGAAGATGAGATAAAAAAATGACCCACTGGTCACTTTGGTTATGACGCAAACGTTGGCGCCTGCGACAGATTGCCGCAGATGGGCAGAGGAGCGCACGACATGGCATCTGATACGGTTTTTTCCCGTCAACCTGAATCTGTAACGGTATCAGTGTGGGCGCGAAAATAGATGCCATCTCCTCATCACATTGCAGAGGTTCCAATGGGTAAGCTGGCGCTGTTTCTGGGTGGTTTTCTGCTCTTGACGATTTTGGTGGGGCTGCTTGGTACCATCCCTCCGAGCTGATTCCGACGGGCCTGGCAGGCGAGCGGCAAATTGCCATTTGGTTGTGCGATAAGTCGTTCTTCACACAGGGAAATCTGTCCACAAAAAACGTGGGTAGGTCTGTGGATAACATTCTGTAAGCCAAGCGAGTGGCGGGCTCTGTTAAATTGAGCAGAATTTGAGCAGCCCCAGCAGCGGGGCTGAGTCAGATCACTCGGCGGGTGGTCTCGGCCGGTTCGACCCGATTGCGACCCTTGGCCTTGGCCCGGTACAACGCCTGGTCGGCGCTGGCCAAAAGCTGGTCGAGGGTCGGCGCTGGGGCGTCCGCGGGGCAGCCGGCCAAACCGATGCTCACGGTGATGCGCAGGCGTGCATCGCCCTGGCTCACGTGCAGCTCCTGCACTGCCCGGCGCAGGCGTTCGGCGGTGAACGGCGCACGCTCCGGGGCCAGGCCCGGAATGACCACCACGAACTCCTCTCCGCCCAGCCTGGCCAGCAATTCACCCTCGTGCAGGTGTTCCTGCAAAGTCAGGGCGAACTGACGCAGCACCTGGTCGCCGACTGCATGGCCGTGCAGGTCGTTGATCGACTTGAAGTGGTCGATGTCGAGCATCATCACGGTCAGGGGCAAGGCGGGGGTGTGCTGCTGGCGGCTCTCCAGCAGGGCATAGGCTCGCCGGGCAAAGGCGCTGCGGGTGAGCGTGCCGGTGAGGTGGTCGATGGTCGCCTGATGTGCCAGGCGCGCCATCAGACTACGGTTGGTTTGGCTGACGCAGGCCACCACCAGGGGACCGAGCACCAGCATGGCGATGCCCAGGCGGGCCGACATGAGCGTGGTCACGCCGGTTTCGCTCTGCGGCATGCTGAAGTGCATGAGGTTCTGTGCCACTGCCACGATCAGGGTGCTGCCCGCGGTCAGGGTGAGCAGCGAGACCAGGAACGGCGAATAAGTCCATGCGCACCACAGCAGCGCAGCGACAGGGAAGGCGATAGCCCCCGGCCCACCGAAGACGATGCTCAGCCCCAGCGAGGCCAGCAGCACCAGCAGCGGTGCCAGGCGTACAGGCTGGCCGTCGCTGCGGACCAAGGCACGCGCCGAGGGGGCGGTGAGCAAGACCGGCAGCACCAGCACGCTGGTCGAGAACTGTTCGCTGAACCATGCTATCCAGGTCGCCCAGAGTGACTGCTGGAACCACGGCGTGGCCATCAGGCTGGCCAGACTGGCCGCAACCATCGCACCACCTGCGCAGGCAGCGAACACGCTGAGCACCCCTTGGGGCGTGCGCATCCGCCGGTGCAGCCTGGGCAGGCGCGACAGCACCGCCCAGAGGGTGACCACCACGCCGAGGTTGCACAGGTTGAACCACAATGCCGGCGCCCAGTCGCTGCCGGTGGCGAGGTCGGCCACCACCATCGCCAGCCACACCAGCACGAAGCCGACGGGCTTTGCCTGGCGTGGATAGCGCAGCAGCATGCCGGCCAGCACGGCATTGACCGGCCAGAACAACGACAGCGATTCGATGGGGCGCGCCAGGATCCCACCCAGGGTCAAGGCCAGGGTCAGGCAGAAAAGAATGGCGTAGGGCAACAAGCGTGAGTGGGCTGGGGAAACCATAGGCTCGACCGACAAGCGGAAACGGAAAACCAGGACGACGGCTGCGAGCACCTGGGGCGATGACGCTGCAGTGTGTTTCCACTGGCAGGCTGATGTCAATCTGCCCCAAGTTGCATGAGGGGCTCAGAGGCGGAGTCGCTGAGGTTTAGAGGGGATCTAGCGCAGTTCACTAGGCGTGCGCTGGGGGGGTGGGGGGGGGGGGGGGGGGGGGGGGGGGGGGGGGGGGGGGGGGGGGGGGGGGCCCCCCCCCCCCCCCCCCCCCGCGCGCCCCCCCCCCCCCCCCCCCCCACAACTCGCCCGCCGAGCGCCATGCCTCCCAACCCACCCCATCCGCTACCGCTCGCGCAGCGCCTCCCTGGC
>NZ_JAHWIW010000045.1:0-39098 GCF_025377065.1 Pseudomonas sp. HD6422
TGTGAGAGTAGGTCATCGTCAAGATTCATTTCGCAAAACCCCTATCTGCGCGAGCAGGTAGGGGTTTTGTCTTTTCTGCTCCCACACCGGCACTCATCTCCCACATTGCGAGTCAGAACACTAGAATAGAGCCCACCTGACTACTCAGAACCTCGAGATGCCTGACCCTCTCACTACCGAAGCCCTGGATGCATTACCGCTCAACGAGCTGGTTGCCTGTCACGAATGCGATCTGCTCCTGCGCAAGCCCGTACTCAATCACGGTGAGAAAGCCCTGTGCCCGCGCTGCGGCTATGAGCTGTACGCTCACCGGCACAATGTGGTCAATCGCAGCCTGGCCTTGGTAATCACGGCATTGCTGCTGTTCGTGCCTGCCAATTTCATGCCCATCATGCAGCTGCACCTGTTGGGGCAGAGCTCGGACGATACCGTCTGGAGCGGTGTGCTTGGCCTGTACAACTCGCAGATGCGCGGCGTGGCGGTGGTGGTGTTCCTGTGCAGCATGGCCATTCCGTTGCTCAAGCTGCTCTGCCAGTTGTTGGTGCTCCTCAGCATCCGTTTGGACATCGGCCGCAGCTACGGGCTGTTGTGTTATCGCATTTATCATCACTTGCGCGACTGGGGCATGCTCGAGGTGTACTTCATGGGCGTTCTGGTCGCCATCGTCAAATTGGTCGACTTGGCCGAGCTGACGGTAGGCCTGGGCCTGTTCTGCTTCATCAGCCTGTTGCTGGTACAGGTCTGGCTCGAGGTGGTGATGTCGCCACACCAGATCTGGGATGCACTGTCAGGGGAAGATCTACATGCGGGCGATTGATGCAGGCATTCTGGTCTGCAATGAGTGCCATGAGCTCAACCGTCAGGTTGACGATGGCCACAAACAGACCTGCACGCGCTGTGGTGCGATCCTCCACGATCGGCGGCCTAACAGCATCGTGCGTACCTGGGCACTGCTGATCACGGCATCGGTTCTCTACATCCCGGCCAACATATTGCCGATCATGACGGTCAGTACCTTGGGGCAGGGCAGTCCGGACACCATCATGTCCGGGGTGATTACCCTGCTCCAGCACGGCATGATTCCCATCGCCGCAGTGGTCTTCATCGCCAGTATCCTGGTGCCGACCTTCAAGCTGGTAGGTATTGGCCTGCTGCTGTATTCGGTGCAGCGACGCCAGCCGCTGTCCGCGCGCCAACGGATATGGATGTATCGCTTCATCGAGTTCATCGGGCGTTGGTCGATGCTCGATATCTTCGTCATCGCCATTTTGGTGGCAGTGGTGAATTTTGGTCGTATCGCCAGCGTCGAAGCCAATTTGGGCGCTGTCGCTTTTGCCAGTGTGGTGATTCTTACAATGCTTGCCGCTTTAACTTTCGATCCCCGACTGATCTGGGATAACACGGAGTCGGATGACGACCATGAGTGATGTGCCTACGGCTAAAACCCGCCCTGCTTCGAACTGGTCGGCCATCTGGATCCTGCCGCTGATCGCGCTGATGATCGGTGGTTGGCTGGCTTGGCAAGCCTACAGTGCTGCCGGCGTCGAGATCGAAGTGCGCTTCGAGACCGGCGAGGGCATCGTCGCCAACAAGACCGAAGTCATCTACAAAGGCATGCCGGTCGGCAAGGTGAAGTCGCTGGTCCTCGATGATCAAGGCGCCAACCAGGGCGTGATTGCCACCATCGAGATGAACAAGGCCGCCGATCCGCACCTGACCACCGGTACGCGCTTCTGGCTGGTCAAGCCTAGCGTGACCCTGGCCGGTATCTCAGGGCTGGAGACGCTGGTCTCGGGTAACTACATCGCGGTCAGTCCTGGAGAGGGTGAGAAGACCAAACGCTTCACGGCACTATCCGAAGCGCCGCCGCTGTCCGACAGCGAGCCCGGCCTGCACCTGACCCTCAAGGCCGACCGGCTCGGTTCGCTCAATCGCGACAGCCCGGTGTTCTACAAGCAAATCCAGGTCGGTATGGTAAAAAGCTACCGGCTGACCGATGACCACGATACCGTCGAGGTCAAGGTATTCATCCAGCCCGAATACGCCAACCTGGTGCGCAAGCACACGCGTTTCTGGAATGCCAGCGGCATCAGCATCGATGCCAACCTGTCCGGGGTCAAGGTGCGCAGCGAGTCGCTGTCGAGCATCGTCGCCGGAGGTATCGCCTTCGCGACCCCCGAATACCGCAAGGACAGCCCGCCCACCGATCCAAGCCTGCCGTTTCGCCTGTATGACGACTTCGACGCCGCCCAGGCCGGGATCCGGGTCAAGGTCAAGCTCAGTGATTATGAAGGCCTGCAGGCAGGCCGCACGCCAGTCATGTACAAGGGGATTCAGGTCGGTTCGCTGAAGACGCTGAAGATCGAAGACAACCTCGGCAGTGCCATGGCCGAACTGACTCTCGACCCCTTGACCGAGGACTACCTGGTCGATGGTGCGCAGTTCTGGGTGGTCAAGCCGTCGATCTCCCTGGCGGGTATCACTGGCCTCGAGGCCCTGGTGAAGGGTAACTACATTGCCATCCGTCCGGGTGATAAGGGCGCCAAGCCGCAGCGTGAGTTCGAGGCGCGGGCCAAGGCGCCGCCACTGGACCTCAAGGCTCCAGGCCTGCACCTGGTGCTGTTCGCCGATACCTTGGGTTCGCTGGAGGTCGGTAGCCCGATCATGTATCGCCAGGTCAAGGTCGGCAGCGTGCAGAGCTATCAGTTCGCCCGTAACAGCAAGCGCATCCTGATCGGCGTACACATCGAGAAGGAATACGAGAACCTGGTCAACGGCTCGTCGCGTTTCTGGAATGTCAGCGGCATTACCCTCACCGGCGGCTTGTCGGGTATCAAGATCAAGAGCGAGTCGTTGCAGACCCTGATGGCCGGCGGTATCGCCTTCGACACACCGTCACCCAACGTCGCGCTCAAGCGGCGTATCCCGCGTTTCCGTCTGATGGAGAGCCTCGAAGAGGTGAACCGTAGCGGCACATTGGTGACCATCCGTGTCGATCGTGCCGATGGTCTCAAACCGGGCACCCCCATCCGCTTCAAGGGGCTGGACGTGGGCAGTGTCGAAAGCGTCGATCTGACCAAAGATTTACAGGCCGTATTGCTGCGGGCACGTATTACCGAAGCGGCGGATCGTATCGCCCGGGTTGGCACGCAATTCTGGGTGGTCAAGCCGGCCCTCGGCCTGGTGCGGACCGAGAACCTCGACACCCTGATCGGCGGCCAATACCTGGAAGTGCAGCCGGCGGCCAAGGACAGAGGCCCGCAACGTGACTTCATTGCCCTGGCCGAAGCGCCGGAAGTGATCGGTCCCGAAGTCGGTCTGCCCTTGACCCTGAGCGCGCCGCGACGCGGTTCGATCAAGCCAGGGGTTCCGGTGACCTACCGCGAGGTGGCGGTGGGCAAGGTGACTGGCTTCGAACTGGGCCAGACCGCCGATCGGGTGCTCATCCACATCCTCATCGAGCCCCGCTACGCGGCGCTGGTACGCGGTGGCAGCCGATTCTGGAACAGCAGTGGTTTCGGCTTCGATTGGGGCTTGTTCAAGGGCGCCACGGTGCGCACGGAGTCGCTGGAGACGTTGATCGACGGTGGCATCGCCTTTGCCACGCCCGAGGGCGAGCAGATGGGCAACCCGGCGCGTCCGCAGCAGACTTTCGCCCTGTTCGACAAGCCAGAAGAGACCTGGCTGCAATGGGCGCCGAAGATCCCGCTCGGAAAATGAAGAATGGAGGGGTCGCGATGCAGCGGCCCCCCGTTCTGCCGGTTCAAGGTCGTGGCAGGCTACTCAAATCGCAGGCAATAAAAAACCGACCCTAGGGTCGGTTTTTCGACAAGAACGTCGCTTAGGCAGCTGCAGCTTCTTTCAGCGCCTTGATGTGGCCATTCAGACGGCCTTTGTGGCGAGCAGCTTTGTTCTTGTGGATGATGCCCTTGTCGGCCATACGGTCGATTACAGGCACAGCCAGAACGTAAGCGGCTTGCGCTTTGTCGGCGTCTTTTGCGTCGATGGCTTTGACTACATTCTTGATGTAGGTGCGGACCATGGAACGCAGGCTGGCGTTGTGGCTGCGACGCTTCTCAGCCTGTTTTGCACGTTTCTTGGCGGAAGGTGTGTTGGCCACCGTCGAGCTCCTCGAAAGACTTTAGGTAAATAGCAAACAAAATAGGCCGCGAATCATGCCGATGAGTCGGGCGGATGTCAAGGCCACCTGCAGGGATCCGCTGAGCGGTGGGTCTGCGCGCCGGAAAGATTCCTTTCTGCCGCGTGACCTGTAAACTCGGGAATTTTTGGTTCCCCTGCGAAGGCGCGGGAGTATCGCACATTCGGGCGCGCTCTGGCAGCGTCCTCTGCCATTGGCGTGAAACTTTTCGATGAACCTGCTCAAATCCCTGGCTGCGGTCAGCTCCATCACCATGATTTCGCGGGTGCTGGGCTTCGTGCGCGACACCATCCTGGCGCGCATCTTCGGTGCCGGTATCGCCACCGACGCCTTCTTCATTGCCTTCAAGCTGCCCAACCTGTTGCGCAGGATCTTCGCCGAGGGCGCCTTCTCCCAGGCCTTCGTGCCGATCCTGGCCGAATACAAGACCCAGCAGGGCGAGGAGGCCACCCGGACCTTCATCGCCTACGTCAGTGGCCTGCTGACCCTGGTACTGGCCCTGGTCACCGCCGTTGGCATCCTGGCTGCCCCCTGGGTGGTCTGGGTCACCGCGCCCGGTTTCGTCGACAGCGCCGAGAAGTACGACCTGACCACTGCCCTGCTGCGGGTGACGTTTCCTTATATATTGCTGATCTCGCTGTCATCGCTGGTGGGCGCGATCCTCAATACCTGGAACCGCTTCTCGGTACCGGCGTTCACCCCGACCCTGCTCAACGTGGCGATGATCGGCTTCGCCCTGTTCGTCACCCCTTACTGCGACCCACCGATCATGGCACTGGCCTGGGGCGTGCTGGCCGGCGGCCTGGCGCAGTTGCTGTACCAACTGCCAGCGCTGAAAAAGATCGGCATGCTCGTGCTGCCCCGGGTCAACCTGCGCGACACCGGCGTATGGCGTGTGCTCAAGCAGATGCTGCCGGCGATCCTCGGCGTTTCGGTCAGCCAGATCTCGCTGATCATCAACACCATCTTCGCTTCGTTCCTGGTAGCCGGTTCGGTGTCCTGGATGTACTACGCTGACCGCCTCATGGAGCTGCCTTCTGGTGTGCTCGGCGTGGCCTTGGGCACCATTCTGCTGCCGACCCTGGCCAAGACCTACGCCAGCAAGGACCGCGAAGAGTATTCGCGGATCCTCGACTGGGGCCTGCGCCTGTGCTTCCTTCTGGTGCTGCCGTGTGCCCTGGCCCTGGCCATTCTCGCCGAGCCGCTGACCGTCAGCCTGTTCCAATACGGCAAGTTCAGCGCCACCGATGCGCTCATGACCCAGCGTGCGCTGGTAGCCTATTCCGTCGGCCTGATGGCGATCATTCTGGTCAAGGTACTGGCCCCGGGCTTCTATGCGCAGCAGAATATCCGCACGCCCGTACGGATCGCGATCTTCACCCTGGTCTGCACCCAGCTGTTCAACCTGGCCCTGATCGGCCCGCTCAAGCATGCCGGTCTGGCGCTGGCGATCAGCCTCGGCGCCTGTCTCAACGCCGGGCTGTTGTATTGGAAGCTGCGCAGCCAGCAGCTGTTCCAGCCGCAACCGGGATGGACGATGTTCCTGGCCAAGCTGGTGCTGGCCGTGGCGCTGATGTCCGCCGTGCTGCTGCTGGGCATGCACTACATGCCGGCCTGGGCGCAGGGGCACATGCTCGAGCGCTTCCTGCGCCTGGGTGGGTTGATTCTGGCGGGCGTGGTGACGTACTTCGGTTGCCTGTATCTGTGCGGTTTCCGTCCGCGGCATTTCGCCCGCCGGGCCCTGCATTGATAGAGCAGGGCGGCCAAGCGTCGGTTTTTCGCATTCCATGCCGCCCCTGGGCGCTGGCGCCTGTCGCCGACGCCCCGGTGTGGTTATAATCGGCCACTTTATGAGCAAGAAGCGCGTTATGCAGCTGGTTCGAGGTCTTCACAACCTGCGCCCCGAGCACCGGGGCTGTGTCGCCACCATTGGCAACTTCGACGGAGTACATCGAGGCCACCAGGCAATCCTGGCGCGTCTGCGCGAGCGCGGCCAGGCGCTGGGCCTGCCGACCTGCGTGGTGATCTTCGAGCCGCAGCCGCGTGAGTATTTCGCCCCGGACACCGCGCCCGCCCGCCTGGCGCGTCTGCGCGACAAGATCGAGTTGCTGGCCGCCGAAGGCATCGATCGGGTCTTGTGCCTGGCGTTCAACCAGCGCCTGAGCAAGCTCAGCGCCGACGCCTTCGTCAAGACGATCCTGGTCGACGGCCTCGGCGTGCGCCACCTCGAGGTGGGCGACGACTTCCGCTTCGGTTGCGACCGCGCTGGCGACTTCGCCTTCCTGGTCGCGGCCGGCCAGCAGTACGGGTTTAGCGTCGAGGCGGCCAACACCGTGATCCAGGACGGCCTGCGGGTCAGCAGCACTGAAATACGCAAGGCCCTGGCAAGCGCCGACTTCGAACTCGCCGAGCACCTGCTGGGGCGTCCCTACAGCATCACCGGGCGCGTGCTGCATGGCCAGAAGCTGGCCCGCCAGCTCGGTACGCCTACCGCCAACATCCAGCTCAAGCGTCGCCGCGTGCCGCTGTCCGGGGTCTACCTGGCCAGCATCGAGATCGACGGCAAGGCCTGGCCGGGCGTGGGCAACATAGGCGTGCGCCCCACCGTGAATGGTGACGGGCGCCCGCACCTCGAGATTCATCTACTGGATTATGCCGGCGATCTCTATGGCCGGCGCCTGACGGTGGAGTTCCACCACAAGCTGCGTGAAGAGCAGCGTTTCGCCTCCCTGGAGGCGCTGAAGTCGGCGATCGACGCGGACATCGCCGCCGCACGTGCACATTGGCACGCTCAACCGCTAACGAAGAGCCTGAAATGACCGACTACAAAGCCACGCTAAACCTTCCGGACACCGCCTTCCCCATGAAGGCCGGCCTGCCTCAGCGCGAACCGCAGATCCTGCAGCGCTGGGACAGCATTGGCCTGTACCAGAAGCTGCGCGAAATTGGCAAGGATCGTCCCAAGTTCGTCCTGCACGACGGCCCGCCCTATGCCAACGGCAAGATTCACATCGGTCACGCACTGAACAAGATCCTCAAGGACATGATCGTCCGCTCCAAGACCTTGTCCGGCTTCGACGCCCCTTACGTGCCGGGCTGGGACTGCCACGGCCTGCCGATCGAACACAAGGTCGAGGTCACCCATGGCAAGCACCTGACCGCCGACCGTACCCGCGAGCTGTGCCGCGAGTACGCTGCCGAGCAGATCGAAGGGCAGAAGACCGAATTCATCCGCCTGGGCGTGCTGGGTGACTGGGACAACCCCTACAAGACCATGAACTTCGCCAACGAAGCCGGTGAAATCCGCGCCCTGGCCGAGATGGTCAAGCAAGGCTTCGTGTTCAAGGGGCTCAAGCCCGTCAACTGGTGCTTCGATTGCGGTTCGGCCCTGGCCGAAGCCGAGGTCGAGTATGCCGACAAGAAATCCCAGACCATCGACGTCGCTTTCCCGGTCGCCGACGATGCCAAGCTCGCCGCCGCCTTCGGCCTGGCCGAGCTGGCCAAACCGGCTGCCATCGTGATCTGGACCACTACCCCGTGGACCATCCCGGCCAACCAGGCGTTGAACATCCACCCGGAGTTCCAGTACGCCCTGGTCGATACCGGCGAGCGCCTGCTGGTGCTGGCCGAAGAGTTGGTCGAGTCGTGCCTCAAGCGCTACAACCTGGAAGGATCGGTGATCGCCACCGCGCCGGGTTCGGCCTTGGAGCTGGTCAACTTCCGCCACCCGTTCTACGACCGCCTGTCGCCGGTGTACCTGGCCGACTACGTCGAGCTGGGCGCCGGTACCGGCGTGGTCCACTCCGCACCTGCCTACGGTGAAGACGACTTCGTCACCTGCAAACGCTACGGCATGGTCAACGACGACATCCTCACCCCGGTGCAGAGCAACGGCGTGTACGTCGAGTCGCTGCCGTTCTTCGGCGGCCAGTTCATCTGGAAGGCCAACCCGGCCATCGTCGACAAGCTGAGCGAAGTCGGCGCGCTGATGCATACCGAAACCATCAGCCACAGCTACATGCACTGCTGGCGCCACAAGACCCCGCTGATCTACCGCGCCACCGCGCAGTGGTTCGTCGGCATGGACAAGCAGCCGAGCACCGGCGAGCCGCTGCGCGAGCGTGCCCTCAAGGCCATCGAGGACACCAAGTTCGTCCCGGCCTGGGGCCAGGCGCGCCTGCACTCGATGATCGCCAACCGCCCGGACTGGTGCATTTCGCGTCAGCGCAACTGGGGCGTGCCGATCCCGTTCTTCCTCGACAAGCAGACCGGTGAGCTGCACCCTCGCACCGTCGAGCTGATGGAAGAAGTGGCCAAGCGCGTCGAGCAAGAGGGCATCGAAGCCTGGTTCAAGCTCGACGCCAGCGAACTGCTTGGTGACGAAGCCGATCAGTACGAGAAGATCGCCGACACCCTGGACGTGTGGTTCGACTCCGGGACCACCCACTGGCACGTGCTGCGTGGTTCCCACGACATCGGTCACGCCACCGGCCCGCGCGCCGACCTGTACCTGGAAGGCTCCGACCAGCACCGCGGCTGGTTCCACTCATCCTTGCTGACCGGCTGCGCCATCGACGGTCATGCGCCGTACCGCGAACTGCTGACCCACGGCTTCACCGTGGATGAAAGCGGCCGCAAGATGTCCAAGTCGCTGGGCAATACCATCGAGCCGGAAAAGGTCAACAACACCCTCGGCGCCGACATCCTGCGCCTGTGGGTCGCCGCCACCGACTACTCCGGTGAGATGGCCGTGTCCGAGCAGATCCTCCAGCGTAGCGCCGACGCCTACCGGCGTATCCGCAACACTGCGCGCTTCCTGCTTTCCAACCTGTCCGGCTTCGACCCGGCCCGCGACCTGCTGGCTCCAGAGGACATGCTGGCGCTGGACCGCTGGGCGGTCGACCGCACCCTGCTGCTGCAGCGCGAGCTGGAAGAGCACTACAGCGAGTACCGTTTCTGGAACGTCTACTCGAAGGTCCACAACTTCTGCGTCCAGGAGCTGGGCGGCTTCTACCTCGACATCATCAAGGACCGCCAGTACACCACCGGTGCCAACAGCGTCGCCCGTCGTTCCTGCCAGACCGCGCTGTACCACATCAGCGAGGCGCTGGTGCGTTGGATCGCGCCGATCCTGGCGTTCACCGCCGATGAGATCTGGCAGTACCTGCCGGGCGAGCGCAACGAGTCGGTCATGCTCAACGGCTGGTACCAGGGCCTGACCGAGCTGCCTGAAGGCATCGAGCTGGATCGCGCTTACTGGGACCGCGTCATGGCGGTCAAGGCTGCGGTGAACAAGGAGCTGGAGAACCAGCGCAGCGCCAAGGTCATTGGCGGCAACCTGCAGGCCGAAGTCACCCTGTTCGCCGAGGAAGGCCTGAGCGCCGACCTGAACAAGCTGGGCGACGAACTGCGCTTCGTGCTGATCACCTCGGCTGCCAGCGTAGTGCCATTCGTGCAGGCTCCAGCGGATGCCGTGGCCACCGAAGTCGAAGGCCTCAAGCTGCAGGTGGTCAAGTCCGGCTATGCCAAGTGCGGCCGTTGCTGGCACTTCCGCGCCGACGTCGGCAGCCATCCGGAGCACCCGGAAATCTGCTCCCGTTGCGTCGACAACCTGAGCGGCTCCGGTGAGGTGCGCCACTATGCCTAACCCCTCGGCGGGGCGCTTCGGGCGCCTTCCATGGCTGTGGCTGAGCCTGGTGGTACTGGTCCTCGACCAGGCCACCAAGCTGTATTTCAACAACGCCCTGACCATGTATCAGCAGATCGTGGTCATTCCCGACTACTTCAGCTGGACTCTGGCCTACAACACCGGCGCCGCCTTCAGTTTCCTGGCCGATGGCGCCGGCTGGCAGCGCTGGCTGTTCGCCTTGATCGCCGTGGTGGTCAGTGCCGTGCTGGTGGTCTGGCTCAAGCGCCTGGGGCGCGGCGAGACCTGGCTGGCCGTGGCCCTGGCGCTGGTGCTGGGTGGCGCGATCGGTAACCTGTACGACCGTATCGTGCTGGGCCATGTGGTCGACTTCATCCTGGTGCACTGGCAGAACCGCCATTACTTCCCGGCCTTCAATCTGGCCGACAGCGCCATCACCGTCGGTGCGGTGATGCTGGCGCTGGATATGTTCAAGAGCAAGAAGTCGGAGGATCCTGTCCATGACTGACACCCGTATCGGCCAGAACACCGAAGTGACCCTGCACTTCGCCCTGCACCTGGAAAACGGTGACACTGTCGACAGCACCTTCGACAAGACGCCGGCCACCTTCAAGGTCGGCGACGGCAACCTGCTGCCGGGCTTCGAGAACGCGCTGTTCGGCTTCAAGGCCGGCGACAAGCGCAACGTGGTAGTGGCTCCCGAGAACGCCTTCGGCCAGCCCAACCCACAGAACGTACAGACCATGCCGCGGTCCCAGTTCGAGGGCATGGAGTTGTCCGAAGGGCTGCTGATCATCTTCAACGACGCCGCCAACACCGAGCTGCCAGGTGTGGTCAAAGCGTTCGACGACGATCAGGTGACCATCGACTTCAATCACCCACTGGCTGGCAAGACCCTGACCTTCGAGGTGGAGATCCTCGAGGTGAAGGCCCTGTAAGCCTGGAGCCGAGCATGCAAATCAAACTCGCCAACCCTCGCGGTTTCTGCGCAGGGGTCGACCGGGCGATCGAGATCGTCAACCGCGCGCTGGAAGTCTTCGGCCCGCCGATCTACGTGCGTCATGAAGTGGTGCACAACAAGTTCGTGGTCGAAGACCTGCGCAACCGTGGCGCCATTTTCGTCGAAGAACTGGACCAGGTGCCGGACGACGTCATCGTCATCTTCAGCGCTCACGGTGTATCCCAGGCCGTGCGCCAGGAAGCCGCCGGCCGTGGCCTGAAGGTGTTCGACGCCACCTGTCCGCTGGTGACCAAGGTGCACATCGAGGTCGCCAAGTACAGCCGCGATGGCCGTGAGTGCATCCTCATCGGCCACGAAGGGCACCCGGAAGTCGAAGGCACCATGGGCCAGTACGACGCCAGCAACGGCGGCGCCATCTACCTTGTGGAAGACGAGGAAGATGTCGGCCAGTTGCAGGTGCGCGACCCGGATCACCTGGCTTTCGTCACCCAGACCACCTTGTCGATGGACGACACCAGTCGGGTGATCGATGCACTGCGGGCACGTTTTCCGAACATCGGTGGGCCACGCAAGGACGATATCTGCTACGCGACCCAGAACCGCCAGGATGCGGTCAAGCAATTGGCCGGCGAATGCGATGTGGTACTGGTGGTGGGCAGCCCCAACAGCTCCAACTCCAATCGCCTGCGCGAGCTCGCCGAGCGCATGGGCACCCCGGCCTACCTGATCGACGGTGCCGAGGACCTGCAACGCGGCTGGTTCGACGAGGCGGCGAAAATCGGCATCACCGCCGGTGCTTCGGCGCCCGAGGTACTGGTACGTGGCGTCATCGAGCAGCTCAAGGCCTGGGGAGCTACCGGGGCTGAAGAGCTCGACGGGCGGCCAGAGAACATCACCTTCTCGATGCCCAAGGAATTGCGCGTCCGTTCGTTGATCTGATCGTAGGCTCTATCGCCGGCTTGCCGGCGATCGGGCCTCAAGACTTCCCACAGAGTGACCGCTCCGCCTCATTCGTCCTCAAGCTGACCCGCCCGCTGGTCGCAAGCACCACGCGGTACTGGCTGGTCGGCGCGTCTCGCTCGCATACCTCCAGTGTGCCGTTACCCCGCCCCTGGGGAACCCCCTGTTCGCTGAATGCCACTTGGCTGCCCAGATTGTCGGCAATGGTCAACGGGCGGCTGAGCCTGTGCTCACGCAACACCTGCCGATTGTATCGAAGCATGACCCGCCAGCCCTTGCCCCAATCGCTGTCCACGGCCTCCACCAGCACCGCCTGGCCTTGCAGCTGGGCGTGGCTGCGGGCGCTGCGTAGCGCCTGGGCGAGGTCGCGGGCGGCGGCTGCGCGGTGTAGGTCATCGCTCAAGCGGGCGTAGGCAGGCATGCCGAGTTGCGTGAGCAACGCAGCCACGGCCAATGCGAACATCATTTGTATCAGTGTTACGCCCTGTTGCTTCACCGTGCATTCCTCCCTGGAAGTGCTTGGCTTTAGCTTCCTGCTGATTAGACACGAGGTCCAGTCGAGCAGGTTCAACGCATTTGTCAGGAATTGTCGTGAATGGAGTCGGGATGTGCGTGCAACAGCGTGGGATGACCCTGTTGGAAGTCTTGTTGGCGATGGGTGTGCTGGCTGTCGGGCTGTTCGCCGCGGCGTCACTGCAGGTGCAGGCCTTGCGGGCCACCGAGGCGGCCCTTACCGATACACGCGCCGCGCTGAACGCGCATGCGCAGCAGGAGCGGGCCCGGGCTGGGCAGCCATGAAGCCTGGGCAGCGAGGGTTCAGCCTCGTGGAAATGCTGCTGGCGCTGAGCATTGGCCTGGCGTTACTGAGCGCCGCCAGCCGGGTGTTCGTCTCGGCCCACGAGACCTGGCGTGTGCAGGGCGCAGCTAGCCGACTGCAGGAGGATGCGCGCCTGGCCCTGCTGCGCATTGCCCAGGATGTGCGCATGGCCGGCATGTTCGGTTGCCTGCAATTGGCGCCTGAGCACTTCGAGGACCCAGCCGCCCAGGCGGCGTTCGCCCAACCATTGATGACCGGCCCCGATGGCCTGAACCTAGTGGTGGCGCAGTTGCCCGGCATGCCAGGCGACCCGGACTGGACCCTGCTCACCGACTGCAGCACTTACGCCCAGGTGCGGCGCGGCCGTGCGCATGGCAAGGACCTGGCGGTAGCGATCAGCCGGCACCGTTACCAGCTAGGCGGTACCTCGCTGATGTTCAGGCGTGGGGCCAGTCAGCAGCCGCTGATCGATCACGTGCGCGATTTCCGCGTGGCGCTGGTCGGGGAGGGTAGCGAGCAGCATGTGGATATCCAGCTGACGGTATTCGAACCGATGTTGGGTATCGAACAGCGCCATGCCCTGAGCGTGGCCGTGCGCAACCCGGTGGCCGACTGATGCGGCGCCAGCGTGGGGTGGTGCTGTTGCTGGCGTTGCTGATCAGCCTGCTGCTGGGGCTGCTGGCAGCTTCGGCACTGAGCAGTGCGCTGCAGGAGGTCCGCATGGCGCGCGTCCTCGCCGAGGGCCTGAAGGCATTCGAGCAGGCCGAAGCGACGCTGGCCGCTGCCGTGGCTGACCTGCACGGGCCACTGCCGCAGGAGTGCGCTGCTTGTTCGCCACCGGAGCGTCCTCACCAACTGATTGGCCAGTGGCAGGCCACGCCCAGCGGATATTTCCAGCTGCAGAACCTGGGCATGAGCGCGCGTGCCACTCGCCTGAGCGACGCGCCAGCGAGGCTGATCAGGATCACGGCGGTCAGCCGAGACGTCGAGAACCGCCAGGTGCTGGAAGCGGTGTACGCCCTGGCGGACGCTCAAGCACAGGGCCCCCAGCGCCAGCTCTGGCGGCAGAGACTGCGTGAGGACTGACATGCAGCAAGGGATGAGCCTGATCGAGTTATTGATTGTCGTGGCCGTGACCGGCATGCTGGCAGCCATTGCCTACCCCAGTTACAGCGACCAGCTCAGGCGAGCTGCACGCAGCGAAGTGGTCGGTCTGCTGCATGACGCTGCACTGAAGCTCGAGCGCCACCGTACCCTTACCGGCAGCTACGCCGAAGGCGACCCAGCGCTGCCCGACGGTAATCGCCATTACAGCCTGCAGGTTGAACGCCACGCCGAGCACTTCTCGCTGCATGCGCGACGGCGGGCATCCGGCCTGATGGCGGGCGACCGCTGTGGCGATTTCCAGCTCGATCAGGCCGGGCAGCGGAGCAATCCGGGCAGCCGGACAGGCGCCGAACGCTGTTGGGGAAGCTAAAGGTTGCAGGTGCCCGGTGCACCCATGGTTTGTCTACTTCTCAGGTTTGGATCGACGGATGAGCAAGCGAGTAGTGATTGTCGGCGGTGGTGTGATCGGCCTGCTGACTGCGTTCAACCTGGCGGCGAAGGTCGGCGAGGTGGTGGTCTGCGATCAGGGCGAGGTTGGCCGTGAGTCGTCCTGGGCCGGCGGCGGTATCGTCTCGCCGCTCTACCCCTGGCGCTACAGCCCAGCGGTCACGGCGCTGGCGCATTGGTCGCAGGACTTTTATCCACAGTTGGGCGAGCGCCTGTATGCCAGCACCGGGCTCGATCCGGAAGTTCACACCACCGGTTTGTACTGGCTGGACCTCGACGATGAAGCCGAGGCGCTGGCCTGGGCGGCTCGGGAGCAGCGACCGCTCAGCGCCGTGGACATCTCGGCGGTGTACGACGCGGTACCGGTGCTTGGCGCCGGCTACCAGCGGGCGATCTACATGGCCGGCGTAGCCAACGTGCGCAATCCGCGTCTGGTCAAGTCGCTGAAAGCGGCGTTGCTGGCGCTGCCCAACGTGACCTTGCGCGAACATTGCCAGATCAGTGGTTTCCAACAGCAGGACGGGCGGGTGACCGGTGTGCAGACCGACAGCGGTGTGTTGGCAGCCGATGAGGTGGTGCTCAGCGCCGGGGCCTGGAGCGGTGACCTGCTCGGCACACTGGGCCTGGCGTTGCCGGTAGAGCCGGTGAAGGGGCAGATGATCCTGTTCAAGTGCGCGGCGGACTTCCTGCCGAGCATGGTGCTGGCCAAGGGGCGCTATGCCATTCCGCGTCGCGACGGGCATATCCTGGTGGGCAGTACCCTGGAGCATGCCGGCTACGACAAGACCCCGACCGAGGATGCACTGGCCAGCCTCAGGGCCTCGGCGGTGGAGCTGTTGCCAGAGCTGGCCGATGCCGAGATCGTGGGCCATTGGGCGGGGCTACGGCCGGGCTCGCCGGAAGGCGTTCCGTATATCGGGCCGGTGCCGGGGCATGCCGGGTTGTGGTTGAACTGCGGGCATTACCGCAATGGGCTGGTGCTGGCGCCGGCATCATGCCAGTTGTTCACCGACCTGTTGACCGGCGCCGAGCCGATCATCGACCCCGCGCCATATGCGCCAGCGGGGCGGATTTGATCCAGCGCTGGTTTTTCCGGCCTCTTCGCGGGCAAGCCCGCTCCCACAGGGCCCGAGCACGCTTCCAGAGGCTGCAATAACCTGTGGGAGCGGGCTTGTCCCGCGAAAGGGCCGGTGCAGCCAACCCCTCTCAACCGCCAATCGGCGCCTGCAGATGCCGGCTCGGATAATGCTGCTCATACACCTTGCACACCCGCAGCACCTGCTCATCGGCAAAGCGCCCGGCCACCACCTGCAATCCCACCGGCAACCCCTCGCGGGTGAATCCACAGGGCACCGAGGCAGCCGGTTGCTGGGTCAGGTTGAACGGGTAGCTGAACGGCGTCCACTCCATCCACTGTGCCATCCCCGAGCCCGGCGGCACGTTGTACCCCGCCTCGAAGGCCGCCAGCGGCAGCATCGGTGAAACCAGTACGTCATAGCGCTGATGGAAGGCGTTCATTCTGGCGATCAGGTCCGCCCGCGTTTCCAGAGCCTCGGTGTATTCGCTCAGGCTGATCTGCGCGCCCTGTTCGGCAATCCAGCGCAGCCCAGGGTCGATCATTGCCCGTTGCTCATCGGTGAAGTTGCTGGCCAAACGCGCAGCGCCGGCGAACCACAAGGTATTGAACGTCTCCAGCGGATCGCCGAAGCCCGGATCGACCGCTTCCACCTGCGCCCCCAGCCGCGCCAGGCGCTCCACGGCCTGGGCGACCAGGCCGTCGATCTGCGGGTCGACCTGGACATAGCCGAAGTTTGCGCTGTAGGCGATGCGTAAACCGCTCAGATCCTGCCGCTCACCCAGCCATGGCGCCTGCCGTGGTGCTCCAGCCAGGCCATCGCGGGGATCAGGTCGCGCCACGCAATCGAGCATCAGCACTGCATCGTCGACCGTGCGGGTCATCGGCCCCAGGTGCGACAACACGGTCATGGCGCTGGCTGGCCACTGCGGCACGTAGCCGAAGGTGGGCTTGATGCCGAAGGTGCCGGTGAAGGCACAGGGAATACGGATCGAGCCGCCGGCATCGCTGCCCTGGTGAAGCACGCCCAGGTTCAGCGCCGCCGCCGCGGCCGCGCCGCCCGACGAGCCACCGGCGGTCAGGCGGGTATCCCACGGGTTGCGGGTAATACCGTAAAGCGGGTTATCGGTGACCCCCTTCCAGCCGAATTCCGGCGTCGTGGTCTTGCCCACCAGCACCGCGCCGGCTTCTCGCATGAAGGCGCTGAATGGCGCGTCGACATCCCATGGCCCGGCCTTGGAGGTCGTGCGCGAGCCCTTGCGAGTCGGCATGCCACGGGTCAGGGTCAGGTCCTTGATCGAGGCCGGCACCCCGTCCAGTCGGCCGCATGGCTCACCGCGCTGCCAGCGCTGTTCGCTGGCGCGGGCGGCGGCCCGTGCACCTTCGCCGTCCACGTGGCAGTAGGCGTTCACCCTCGGGTTGTGCAACTCGATGCGGGCCAGCACATCGTCGATCACCTCCACAGGCGACAGCGCTCGACGCTGGTACAGGTCGAGCAGCTCGACGGCGGTGAATTCACCGATTGCGGTCTTGTCGGTCATCTCAAAGGGCTCCGGGGTTGGCGGCCTGGACCATGGCGCGTAGCAGCACGTCGCAGCCATCGGCCAGGTCCTGTGGCGCGGCGTTCTCGATTTCGTTGTGACTGATGCCGCCCTCGCAGGGCACGAAGATCATGCCCGCCGGGCCCAACTCGGCGAGGAAGATGGCGTCGTGGCCGGCGCCGCTGACGATGTCCATGTGGCTCAGACCCAAGGCACGGGCGCCCTGGCGTACCGCATCGACGCATTGCTCGGCGAAATACAGCGGCGGGAAGTCGGCCGTTGGTGTCAGCTCATAGCGCAACCCGTGCCGGGTCGTGGCGGCTTCGATGGCTTCGCGCACTTCCCTGACCATGGCGGCGAGGTGCTCGGGGTCGAGATGGCGCAGGTCGATGGTCATCTGCACCTGGCCCGGGATGACGTTACGCGAGCCTGGGTGCAGGGTCAGACAGCCGACAGTGCCGCAGGCGTGGGGCTGATGCCCATGGGCCACACGGTTGACCGCCGCGACCACCTCGGCGGCACCGACCAAGGCGTCCTTGCGCAGGTGCATCGGGGTCGGGCCGGCATGGGCCTCGACACCGGTCAGCACCAGGTCGAACCACTTCTGCCCAAGGCAGCCCTGAACCACGCCGATGGTGGTGCGCTGGTCCTCGAGCACCGGGCCCTGTTCGATATGCGCCTCGAAGTAGGCGCCCACGGCATGCCCGGTGGGTACGCGTGGCCCGGCGTAGCCGATGCGCGCCAGTTCCGCGCCCACCGAAAGGCCTTGGTCGTCGACCTTGTCCAGGGTTTCCTGCAGGCCGAACTTACCGGCGAACACCCCCGAACCCATCATGCAGGGCGGGAAGCGCGAGCCTTCCTCATTGGTCCATACCACCACCTCCAGCGACGCCTCGGTGGTCAGTTGCAGGTCGTTGAGGGTACGCATGACTTCGAGCCCGGCCATGACCCCGTAACAACCGTCGAACTTGCCGCCGGTGGGTTGGGTGTCGATATGGCTGCCGGTCATCACTGGCGCAAGTGCCGGGTTACGGCCTGGGCGGCGGGCGAAGATATTGCCGATGGCGTCGATGCTGACCGTGCAGCCGGCGTCTTCGCACCAACGCACGAACAGGTCGCGGGCCTGGCGGTCGAGGTCGGTCAGGGCCAGGCGGCAGACGCCGCCCTTGGCAGTGGCGCCGAGCTGGGCCAGGTCCATCAGCGACTGCCAGAGGCGTTCGCGGTTGACCAGCGGGCCTTGGCCTAACAGGTGTTGCGCGGGATCGATGCGGGTGTTCATGGTGCGTCTCTCCTGTAGCGATGGTTGTGCCTGGGCGGGCCTCTTCGCGGGCAAGCCCGCTCCCACAGATACCCCGCTGTTCTCAGGAACTGTGTTGAACCTGTAGGAGCGGGTTTACCCGCGAAGAGGCCGGCACAGAAAAGCAGGCCGGGATCAGGCGCTCAGAGCCAGATACCGGTTCTTGATGCTCGGATCCTCACGGAACTGCGCCGCGCTGCCCTGGTAGGCCACGCGCCCCTGTTCCAACACGTAATGCCGGTCGGCGAGGGCATCGCAGACCATCAGGTTCTGCTCCACCAACAGGATCGACAGCCCCTCGTCCTTGATCCGCCGCAAGATCTTCACCAGCTCATCGACGATCACCGGCGCCAGGCCCTCGGTCGGCTCGTCGAGGATCAGCAGCTTGGGGTCGTTGAGCAGGGCACGGGCGATGGCCAGCATCTGCTGTTCGCCACCCGACAGTGCGAAGCCGCCGTTGCGCCGGCGCTCCTTGAGTCGCGGGAACATCCCGTAGACGTCTTCCAACTGCCAGCGGCTGTCCTTGCGCACGGCGATCTTGAGGTTCTCCTCCACGCTCAGCTGGCGGAAGATCCCGCGATGCTCCGGTACCAGGGCGATACCTCGTCGGGCGATGTCGAAGATCTCGCGACCGACCAGCGCTTCGCCGTTGAAGGTGATTTGCCCCTGGCGCGGGCGGACGATGCCGAGGATGCTGCGCAAGGTGGTGGTCTTGCCGGCGCCGTTGCGCCCGAGCAGGGTCACCAGTTCGCCTGCGCCCACCTTCAGCGAGACGCCTTCGAGCACATGGCTCTTGTCGTAGTAAGAATGGATCGAGTCGACGTCGAGCATCAGGCGGCCTCTCCAAGGTAGGCAGTGCGCACACGTTCATCGTTGCGCACCTGGTCCGGGGTTCCCTCGACCAGGATCTGGCCGTGGCTCATGACGGTGATGCGCTGGCTGATCGACATGACGATGCTCATGTTGTGCTCGATCAATAGCACGGTGTGGTCGCGGCCCAGGTCGCTGATCAGCTCGGTCATCACCGGGATGTCGTCGATGCCCATGCCCGACGTGGGCTCGTCGAGCATCAGCAGGGCCGGTTTGGCGCAGATCGACATGCCCACCTCCAGCACCCGCTGCTGGCCGTGCGACAGCTCGCCGGCGAGGGTCTCGGCGCGGTTGCCGAGCTTGAGCCGTTCGAGCACCTGGTCGGCGGTGTCCCAATGGCTGCGCTTGTGCTCCACGCTGCGCCAGAAGTTCAGCGCGCCCAGGCCGTCGCGGCCCTGGGCGGCCAGCCTCAGGTTCTCGCGCACGCTGAGGTTCTGGAACAGGCTGGTGAGCTGGAACGAGCGCGCCATGCCCAAGGCCACGCGGCCATGGGAGGGCTTGCGAACGATATCCTGGCCGTTGAACAGGATCTTGCCGCCGGTGGCCTGACGCTCGCCGGTCAGGCAATGGAACAGGCTGGTCTTGCCGGCACCGTTGGGGCCGATGACGGTATGGATGGTGCCGGCACGGACCTTGAGGTCGACGCCATCCACCGCACGGAACGGCCCGTAAGCCAGTTCCAGATTGTGGGTCTGCAGCAGGTAGTCGCTCATTACAGGGTCTCCTTGGTCTTGGCGGCGGACTTGGCCTCTGCCGACCGCGACGGCAGCAGGCGCTTGCTCAGGTCGGCCAGGCCGCCCCACAGGCCACCACGCATGAACACCACCACCAGGATCAGAATCGCCCCCAGCAGCATCAGCCAGCGCGGCCACAGCTCCGACAGCACATCGCCCAGCACCACGATGGCGCCTGCCCCGAGCAGCGAGCCGAACAGCGAGCCGGTGCCGCCGACGATGGTCATGATCAGGATGTTCTCGCTCATCATCAGGTCGATGTTCGACAGCGGCGCGAAGTGCAGCAGCATGGCGTACAGCGCCCCGGCGATCCCGGTAATGGCGCCGGACAGCATGAACACCAGGATCTTGAAGTGGCGCACGTCGTAGCCGATGGCGGCGGCGCGGGTCTCGTTCTCGCGAATGGCCAGCAGGGTGCTGCCGAACGGCGAGCGGATCACCCGCAGGGCTCCGGCGAAGATCAACACGAACAGCACCGCCACGAACGCGTAGAAATGCCGAGGGTCGCTCAGGTCGACCAGCACATGGCCAGCGATCTCGATGTTCGGCCGTGGCACATCGAGCAGGCCGTTGTCGCCGCCGGTCCAGCCGCTGAGGGTGTAGGCCAGGAAATACGCCATCTGGCTGAAGGCCAGGGTCAGCATGACGAAGTAGATGCCTTTGCGGCGGATGGCCAGCGCGCCCACCAGCAGCGCCAGGAAGGCGCCGAACAATGCAGCGCCCAGCAGCGCCGCGAACAGGCCCCAGTGCAGATGGATCATCAGCAGCGCCGCGCCGTAGGCGCCCACACCGAAGAAGATGCCCTGGCCGAAAGACAGCAGGCCGGTGTAGCCGAGCAGCAGGTTGCAGGCCAGTGCGGCCAGGGCGAAGATCAGGATCTCGGTGGCCAGGGTGGCCGACGGCAGCACCAGCGGCAGCGCCACCAGGCTGACGAGCACCAGCAACAGCAGGGCCGGGGCGCGGCCCTTGGCGACCGGCAATGGATTTTTCTCGCTCATCGTCATGCTCTCCCGAACAGGCCATAGGGACGGACCAGGATCACCGCCGCCATGGCGCCGTAGATCATCAGGCTGGCGCCTTGCGGCCAGAGGCTGGTCATCATGCTTTGCACCACGCCCACCAGCAGGCCACCGACCAGGGCGCCGCCGAACGAGCCCATGCCGCCGATCACCACCACCACGAAGGCAATGCCGAGAATCTCCGGCCCCACGAACGGCTGGGCACCGCGGAGCGGGGCGAACAGCACACCGGCGACCCCCGCCAGGCCCACGCCCAGGGCGAAGGTCAACGAGAACAGACGGAAGATGTTGGTGCCCAGCAGCGAGACGGTTTCGGTGCTTTCACTGCCGGCGCGCACCAGGGCGCCGAAGCGCGTACGTTCCAGCAGCAACCACAGCCCCAGGCCGATCAGCGCGGCGAAGCCGATCAGGAACAGGCGGTAGTAGGGATAGATGAAATCACCGACGATCAGTACGCCACGCAATTCGGGCGGCACGGCGATGTTCTTGCCCACCGGGCCCCAGATCAGCACCGAGGCTTCCTGGATGATCAGCGCGATCCCCAGGGTGACGAGGATCTGGAAGGTGTGCGGCAAGTGATAGATGCGCTTGATCAGCAGCCGCTCCACCGCCCAGGCCAGCGCCGCCACCACCAGCGGGGCGATCAGCAGGGCCAGCCAGAAGTTACCGGTCAGCGCCACGGCGGTGTAGCACAGGTAGGCGCCCAGCAGGAAAAACGCACCATGGGCGAAGTTGACGAAGTTGAGCAGGCCGAAAATGATCGTCAGGCCCACGGCGATGAGGAAGTAGATCATCCCCAGGCCCAGGCCGTTGAGCAGTTGGAACAGGTACAAATCGAGCATGAGCGTGCCCTCGACAGCGCACGGGGCGGCTGCCTGTACAGGTGGTGGTGTCTAGCGCCGTGGCGTCAGGCCAGGGTGCATCCGGTGTGGTCGAGTTCGACGAACGAGCGACCCGAGCTGATGACTTCCGCCAGATCGTCTTCGTCGCGCATCTGGCCTTGGGCCTTGCCCCGCAGCAGGTAGTAATCCTTGAGCACCTGGTGGTCGCCCGGGCGGATCAGCTCCTCGCCGGTCGGGCCCTGGAAGCGCATGCCCTGCAAGGCGGCAGATACCGCGGCGCCGTCCAGGCTGCCGGCCTTGACGATGGCTTCGAGCATCACCTTGGTGCCGATATAGTCGGCGGCCAACGGGTAGTTGGGGTTGATGCCATAGGCTTTTTGCGTGGCGGCGACCAGTTGCTGGTTCAGCGGCGTGTCGACCTGGTGCCAGTACTGGGCGCCGAGGTACACCCCTTCGAGCATGTCGCTGCCCAGTTCCTGGAACTGGTCGAGCCCTGCCGACCACACCATCAGCACGTGCATGCGGTCCTTGATGCCGAAGTTCACGGCCTGGCGCAGGGCGTTGGAGGCCTGGCTGCCGAAGTTGAGCAGCACCAGCACGTCGGGCTTGGCGGCGATGGCGTTGGTCAGGTATCCGGAAAACTCCTGCTCCTGCAACGAGTGGTAGCTGTTGCCGATGTGCTCGACGCCGAACTCGGCGAACACCTTGCGGGCGTTGTCCAGCAGCGCATCGCCGAACACGTATTGCGGGGTGATGGTGTACCAGCGCTTGGCCTGGGGTAGCTGGCGGATCATCGGTATCAGGGTTTCGCGGATGGCGCCGTAGGTGGGCACAGACCAGCGGAAGGTCGAACTGTTGCAGTCTTTGCCGGTGATCTCGTCGGCACCGACCGGAGTCATGAACACGCCGCCGGCCTTGTGGATTTCCTTCGACACCGCCAGGGCCGAAGAGGACAGGGTGCAGCCTTGGAAGAACCGTGCGCCATCCTGGCCGATCGCCTCCTGCACCTTGCGCACGGCCTTGCCGGCGTTGCCCTCGGTGTCGATGACCTTGTACGTGAGCGGGTGGTCGAGCAACTGCGGGTACTCGGCGATCGCCAGGCGCGAACCCATGTCGGCGTACTTGCCGTAGCTGGCGAAGGCGCCAGACATGGACTTGAGCCCATAGAAGGTCAGCGATTCGTCGGCGAATGCCCGGTGGGCTCCCAGCGGGAGGCTACCGAGGGCACCCAGGGCAAGGCCTGCCTTGAGCAGGGTACGTCTTTGCATGGATAACTCCTTGGTTGTGGTTATTAGGCAGGAGTGGCAATGGCAAAGCAGGTACGGCCGGGCCTGTAAGCAGGCCTCTTTCAGGCACATCAGTGGTCGTGGGCGAACTCCAGCAGGAAGTGACGGGCGACCTCGCCTTCGAGCGCGGTCATGTGGTGCTCGGCGTCGCACATGTGCTCGTGCATCAGCCGGCGCACGGCGGCTTCGTCACCGGCCTGCAGGGCGGTGAGCAAGTGCTTGTGGTAGTCGATGTTGGCTGCGGCGAACTGCTGGCGCTTGGGCAGGTAGGCCTTTTTCAGTACCACCAGATCGCGCAGCAGGTCATTGAGGAAGGTGGCCATGAAGCGCAGCAGCGGGTTGGGGCAGCGGCTGGCCAGCAGGTTGTGGAACTCCAGTTCGGCCAGGCGTTGCTCGCGCTGGCCTTGTTCGCTGTCCTCCGGGGCGCTGCAGAAGTCGATGTTGGCCTGCAGCGCGGCGTAGTCCTCGGCGCTGAGCTTGCCCATCACCGACACCGCCAGCTCCACCTCGATGACCTTGCGCAATTGATACACCTGCTCGCCGTCCAGGTGCTGGAAGTGCAGGTAGTTGCGCAGTGCTCGGCTGGCGGGCTCGGTGCCGACCTCGTTGAGGTAGGCGCCGCCGCTGGGGCCGGTACGGGTGCTGACCAGGCCTTCGACCTCCAAGGCCTTGAGCGCTTCGCGGGCTGTGCCTTTGGAGCATTCGAAGTGCTCCATCAGCTCGCGTTCGGTGGGCAGCCGGTCGCCTGGGTGCAGGGCCTCGGTGACGATCGAGCGCTTGACCGATTCGACGATCACGTCGGACAGCTTCTGGCGCTTGCGTTTGGGTTTGAGCATTTCGCTATTTTTCATATTTATGCGGATAAATAGGATTTAGCGAAAGTAACCCGGTCGGGTCAATGCGACAGGTCGCAAATGATGTGAAAGGGTCGGGGAGGGATATGCGCTGCCGCTATATGTGGGCGACACGAGTCCATGTAGGAGCGGGTTTACCCGCGAAGAAGCCACCGCGGTGGATGGCACGGGCGTTGCCCGTGTTCGCGGGTGAACCCGCTCCCACAAGAAGCTTGTGTCAGCCCTGGCGACCGGGCCCTTGCTCCAGGTGCTTCTGGCTGCAATACCAGTCATCGCCCAGCTTCAGCGCCCGGTCATTGGGGAGGTGCACGCCGCAGTGGGCGCAGCGCACCATCTTCAACGGTGCGTCGAGCTTGGGCTCGGGGTGCGATTGCTGGCTGATCTTGAACTTGCGCCACAGCCATACCGCGGCGGCGATCAGGGCAATCCAGAAAAGTAGGCGAACCATGGTGTCCAGCTTGTCGAAAGGGGGAGCCGACAGTCTAGGGCGCGGCCAATGAAAAAGGGAGGCCCCAGGCCTCCCTTTCTCGCGCTTGCGGGTATCAGTCGAACAGACCGAAGGTCATGTAGCTGAACCAGGAGCGTGGCTTCTCGGCTTCTTTCGGGCCTTCCGGCAGGATCGGGTTGCCGTCCTCGTCCTTGGGCAGCAGCTCGACCGGCATTTCGTCGCGGGCGTCCTGGAACTGCTTGACCACGTCCTGGTTGGCACGGGTTTCACCCGGCGGCAGCGGCGTGTCGGTTTCGATCAGGCCCAGGGTGGCCTTGGACAGCCAGCCACGGCCATCGGATTCGGTCTGCTTGGGCTGGAACTCGCCATCGACCAGGCTCGGGTGATCCGGGTAGTTGAGCTTCAGGGTTTCCAGGCTGGTGGCGGCCAGGTCATCCAGGTGCATCTTCTGGTACGACTCGACCATGATCGCCAGGCCATCGCCGACCGACGGGGTTTCCTGGAAATTCTCGACCACGTAGCGGCCACGGTTGGCGGCGGCGACGTAGGCCTGACGGCTCAGGTAGTAGTCGGCCACGTGGATTTCGTAGGAGGCCAGCAGGTTGCGCAGGTAGATCATGCGCTGCTTGGCGTCCGGCGCGTAGCGGCTGTTGGGGAAGCGGCTGGTCAGCTGGGCGAACTCGTTGTACGAGTCGCGCGCGGCACCTGGGTCACGCTTGGTCATGTCCAGCGGCAGGAAGCGCGCCAGCAGGCCACGGTCCTGGTCGAACGAGGTCAGGCCCTTGAGGTAGTAGGCGTAGTCGACGTTCGGGTGCTGCGGGTGCAGACGGATGAAGCGCTCGGCAGCCGACTTGGCGGCCTCGGGCTCGGAGTTCTTGTAGTTGGCGTAGATCAGCTCCAGCTGCGCCTGGTCGGCGTAGCGGCCGAACGGGTAGCGCGACTCCAGGGCCTTGAGCTTGTTCACGGCGCTGGTGTAGCTGGAATTGTCCAGGTCAGCCTGGGCCTGCTGGTACAGCTCGGCCTCGCTGAGGTTCTCGTCGATGACTTCCTTGTTGGAGGAACAGGCCGCGGTGAGCCCGAGGATGGCGATCAGCAGCAGGTGTTTCACTTGCATAGCGGCTTGCGTCCCTTTGACGGCCGCTGTCTTGGGCGGTGCCGTCCTGTTATGATGACCACCCCGGCTGAGCCCGGGGCAAAAGAAGCCGTATTTAACCACAAGCGCGCAGCCGAAACCAAAGGCTGTGCGCCCGCCGAATCGAGCATGTCCGAGATCATTCAACTTAGCGCAGAGGTACCGTCCGAACTGGGCGGGCAACGCCTCGACCAGGTCGCCGCCCAATTGTTCGCCGAGTATTCGCGTTCGCGGCTTACTTCGTGGATCAAAGAAGGTCGCCTGACGGTCGACGGCGCGGTCCTGCGCCCACGCGACACCGTCCACGGTGGCTCGCTGCTGGCGCTGGACGCCGAGCAGGAAGCCCAGGGCGAGTGGGAGGCCGAGGACATCGAGCTGGACATCGTCTATGAAGACGACCAGATTCTGGTGATCAACAAACCGGCCGGCCTGGTGGTGCACCCGGCTGCCGGGCATGCCAGCGGCACCTTGCTCAACGCGCTGCTGCACCACGTGCCGGACATCGTCAACGTCCCGCGTGCCGGCATCGTGCATCGCCTGGACAAGGACACCACCGGCCTGATGGTGGTGGCCAAGACCCTGCAGGCGCAGACCAACCTGGTCGACCAGCTGCAGAAGCGCTCGGTCAGCCGCATCTATGAATGCATCGTGGTCGGCGTGGTGACTGCCGGCGGCAAGATCGACGCACCGATCGGTCGTCACGGCGGCATGCGTCAGCGCATGGCGGTGACCGACGGCGGCAAGCCTGCGATCAGCCACTACCGGGTGCTCAAGCGCTTCCGTTCGCACACCCACGTGCGGGTCAAGCTGGAAACCGGGCGTACCCACCAGATCCGTGTACACATGGCCCACGTCGGCTTCCCGCTGGTCGGCGACCAGACCTACGGTGGCCGCTTCCGCATTCCACCAGCGGCCAGTCAGACCATGGTCCAGGCGGTCAAGACCTTCCCGCGCCAGGCGCTGCATGCGCGCTTCCTGGCGCTGGTGCACCCGACCACCGGTGAACGCATGGAGTGGGAATCGCCACTGCCCGACGACTTCGTCTGGTTGCTGTCGCTGCTCAGCCAGGACCGCGAGAGCTTCATCGGATGAGCGGCCTGACCCAGGCCCTGCTGTTTCCCGACTGGCCGGCCCCGGCCTCGGTGCGGGCCTGTGTCACCACCCGCGAGGGCGGCGTCAGCCTGCCCCCTTATCAGTCCTTCAATCTCGGCGACCACGTAGGCGACGACCCTGCCGCAGTCGCCGAGAACCGCCGCCGCTTGAGCAGCGAATTCGCCATCCAGCCGGCCTGGCTCAAGCAGGTGCATGGCCTGGTGGTGGCGGATGCCGACCCCCGCGTGGTGGCCGAAGCCGACGCCAGCTGGACCGACCAGCCCGGTATCGCCTGCACCGTGATGACTGCCGATTGCCTGCCGGCGCTGTTCTGCGACCGTGCCGGTACCCGTGTTGCCGCAGCCCATGCCGGTTGGCGGGGTTTGGCCGGTGGCGTGCTGGAAGCCACCCTTGACCGGCTGGCGCTGGCGCCTGAAGAGGTGTTGGTATGGCTGGGGCCGGCCATCGGGCCCAAGGCCTTCGAGGTCGGGCTGGAAGTGCGCGATGCCTTTACCGCTGTCCACCCGGAGGCCGCCAATGCCTTCGTCGACGGGGCGCAGCCTGGCAAGTTGATGGCCGACATCTATGAGCTGGCGCGGATTCGCCTGGCGGCGCGTGGGGTGACGGCTGTTTATGGGGGCGGGTTCTGCACGGTCAGTGATCCGCGCTTCTTCTCCTATCGCCGGACTCCGCAAGGGGGGCGGTTCGCTTCCTTGGTGTGGCTGGAGCCGCGTTGAGTCAGTAGCGGCCCTTTCGCGGGGTCAAGCCCGCTCCCACAGGTCCCCCGCCTGATCCGAATCCAGTGAGGCTTTCTGTGGGTGCGGGCTTGCCCGCGAAAGGCCCAGCACCAATCTCTCAGGTTGACCCCGGTCAAACCCACTACGCTTGAATCTTCCAGAATCAACCTCATCTATTGGTCATCTCTGGCAGGTTTCTACATCACAGGCGCTGTCCATCGCTCCGACCTGCCCTAATAGGAAGGTATCCCATGCGAATAGACCGTTTGACCAGCAAGCTGCAACTGGCGTTATCCGATTCCCAATCCCTGGCGGTGGGCATGGACCACCCGGCCATCGAACCGCTGCACCTGCTGCAGGCCCTGATCGACCAGCAAGGAGGTTCGATCAAGCCGCTGCTGATGCAGGTCGGCTTCGACATCAACGGCCTGCGCCAGGCGTTGACCAAGGAATTGGACCAACTGCCGAAAATCCAGAACCCCACCGGCGACGTGAACATGTCGCAGGACCTTGCGCGTCTGCTCAACCAGGCCGACCGCCTGGCCCAGCAGAAAGGCGACCAGTTCATTTCCAGCGAACTGGTGCTGCTCGCCGCCATGGACGAGAACAGCAAGGTCGGTAAATTGCTGCTCGGCCAGGGCGTGAGCAAGAAGGCCCTGGAAAACGCCATCAACAACCTGCGTGGCGGCGCGGCGGTCAACGACCCCAACGCCGAAGAGTCGCGCCAGGCCTTGGACAAATACACCGTCGACCTGACCAAGCGCGCCGAGGAGGGCAAGCTCGACCCGGTGATCGGCCGTGACGACGAAATCCGCCGCACTGTCCAGGTGCTGCAACGCCGGACCAAGAACAACCCGGTGCTGATCGGTGAGCCCGGCGTCGGCAAGACCGCCATCGCCGAAGGCCTGGCCCAGCGCATCATCAATGGCGAAGTGCCCGACGGCCTGAAGGGCAAGCGCCTGCTGGCGCTGGACATGGGCGCACTGATCGCCGGTGCCAAGTACCGTGGCGAGTTCGAAGAGCGCTTGAAAGGCCTGCTCAACGAGCTGTCCAAGCAGGAAGGCCAGATCATCCTGTTCATCGACGAGCTGCACACCATGGTCGGCGCCGGCAAAGGCGAGGGCGCCATGGATGCCGGCAACATGCTCAAGCCGGCGCTGGCCCGCGGCGAACTGCACTGCGTCGGTGCCACCACCCTCAACGAGTATCGCCAGTTCATCGAGAAGGACGCCGCCCTCGAGCGCCGCTTCCAGAAGGTGCTGGTCGAGGAGCCGAGCGAGGAAGACACCATCGCCATCCTGCGCGGCCTGAAAGAGCGTTATGAAGTGCACCACAAGGTGGCCATCACCGACGGCGCGATTATCGCCGCCGCCAAGCTCAGCCACCGCTACATCACCGACCGCCAGCTGCCGGACAAGGCCATCGACCTGATCGACGAAGCGGCCAGCCGCATCCGCATGGAGATCGACTCCAAGCCGGAGGTGCTCGATCGCCTCGACCGTCGCCTGATCCAGCTGAAGGTGGAGTCCCAGGCGCTGAAGAAAGAAGTAGACGAGGCCGCCAAGAAGCGCCTGGAAAAACTCACCGAGGAAATCGAGCGCCTGGAGCGCGAGTATTCCGACCTGGAAGAGATCTGGGCGTCGGAAAAAGCCGAGGTACAGGGCTCTGCGCAGATCCAGCAAAAGATCGAGCAGGCCCGCCAGGAGCTGGAAGCTGCCCGGCGCAAAGGCGACCTCAGCCGCATGGCCGAGCTGCAGTACGGCGTGATTCCGGACCTGGAGCGCAGCCTGCAGATGGTCGATCAGCACGGCAAGACCGATAACCAGTTGCTGCGCAACAAGGTGACCGAGGAAGAAATCGCCGAAGTCGTGTCGAAGTGGACCGGTATTCCGGTCTCCAAGATGCTCGAAGGCGAGCGCGAAAAGCTGCTGAAGATGGAAGAGCTGCTGCACCAGCGCGTGATCGGCCAAGGCGAGGCCGTCACGGCCGTGGCCAACGCCGTGCGCCGCTCGCGTGCCGGCTTGTCCGACCCGAACCGCCCCAGTGGTTCGTTCCTGTTCCTCGGCCCGACCGGTGTGGGCAAGACCGAACTGTGCAAGGCCCTGGCCGAGTTCCTGTTCGACACCGAGGAGGCCATGGTGCGGATCGACATGTCCGAGTTCATGGAGAAACACTCGGTGGCGCGCCTGATCGGCGCCCCACCAGGCTACGTGGGTTACGAGGAGGGCGGTTACCTGACCGAGGCCGTGCGCCGCAAACCGTATTCGGTGGTGCTGCTGGACGAGGTGGAAAAAGCCCACCCAGACGTGTTCAACGTGCTGCTGCAAGTGCTTGAGGACGGCCGCCTGACCGACAGCCATGGGCGCACCGTGGACTTCCGCAACACGGTGATCGTGATGACGTCCAACCTGGGCTCGGCGCAGATCCAGGAGCTGGTCGGCGATCGCGAAGCGCAACGCGCCGCGGTGATGGATGCCGTGGGCTCGCATTTCCGTCCGGAGTTCATCAACCGGATCGACGAAGTGGTGGTATTCGAGCCACTGGGCCGCGAGCAGATCGCCGGCATCACCGAAATCCAGCTCGGCCGCCTGCGCAGCCGCCTGGTCGAACGCGAGCTGGCGTTGAGCCTGAGCCCGGAGGCCTTGGACAAGCTGATCGCCGTGGGTTACGACCCGGTGTACGGCGCACGGCCGCTGAAGCGGGCGATCCAGCGCTGGATCGAGAACCCGCTGGCGCAGTTGATCCTGGCTGGCAAGTTCATGCCGGGCACGGCGATCACGGCGAAGGTGGAAGGGGACGACATTGTCTTCGAGTGATCGGTTGTCGCCGCTGTGACCGAAAGCCCCGCATCCGCGGGGCTTTTTTTGTATGAAGCTGCACCGGCCCTTTCGCGGGCAAGCCCGCAGGTAAGATGTAGATTTCAGCGGCTGCGGTGCACCTGTGGGAGCGGGCTTGCCCGCGAAAGGGCCGGCCCAGACCCCGCAAAATCTGGCCTTTCCGGCACCTCCAGATAACCTGCTGAAAATTTTGAAATTTTTGCTTGCATCTAAAATCGAGTGCCCCTAATATACGCCCCGCTGTCAGGCACTAAGCGAATCACCAGCAACATCGGCGATCGCAAAACAACTTACAAATCAGTAAGTTGAATGAAAAAAAGTGGTTGACAAGCAAAACGAAGAATGTAGAATAGCCGGCCTCAGCAGCGACAACGCGAAAGCGGAATAGCTAAAGAGTCCGAAGCTAACACAGCCTTCGGAGTTGTACGAAGTTCAGTTCCGCGATAGCTCAGTCGGTAGAGCAAATGACTGTTAATCATTGGGTCCCTGGTTCGAGTCCAGGTCGCGGAGCCAATTTCGGGGTGTAGCGCAGTCCGGTAGCGCGCCTGCTTTGGGAGCAGGATGTCAGGAGTTCGAATCCCCTCACCCCGACCATTTTCCGGGTCGTTAGCTCAGTTGGTAGAGCAGTTGGCTTTTAACCAATTGGTCGTAGGTTCGAATCCTACACGACCCACCATGTAAAAAGGGCATCTCGAATGAGATGCCCTTTTTCTTTTGCCTCGGATTTAACCCCGCAAAAAAACCTGCAGTGTTAAGTGCAGGTTTTCCCTGTTGCTGCTGGGTTCAGCTGCCGCGATCCCTGTGGGAGCGGGCTTGCCCGCGAAGAAGGCACTGCGGTGCATGGCACCGGCTTCGCCGGTGTTCGCGGGGCAAGCCCACTCCCACTGGCGAAACCCTGCGCCTATCAGTGCAGTTTCAGACGCGGCTCAGTGCCTCGCCCGATCTTGCTGCCCAGCATCATCATCGCCGTGCGGAAGAACCCATACAGCGCCATCTGGTGCATCCGGTACAGCGACACATAGAACATCCGCGCCAACCAGCCTTCCAGTTTCACGCTGCCCATTAGATTCCCCATCAGGTTACCCACCGCCGAGAACCGCGACAGCGACACCAACGAGCCATAGTCCTTGTATTCGTAGGTCGGCAGCGGCTTGTTCTCCAAGCGCGCCTTCAAGCTCTTGGCCAGCATCGAAGCCTGCTGGTGCGCGGCCTGCGCCCGTGGCGGCACATTACGGTCGCTGCCTGGTTGCGGGCAGGCGGCGCAGTCACCGAAGGCGAAGATGTCATCGTCGCGGGTGGTCTGCAGGGTAGGGCGCACCACCAGTTGGTTGATGCGGTTGGTTTCCAGCCCGTCGATCTCCTTGAGGAAGGCCGGCGCACGAATACCCGCTGCCCACACCTTGAGGCTGGCCTGGATGACATCGCCACCGGCGGTTTTCAGGCCTTCGGCGGTGACTTCGCTTACCGCCGCGTTGGTCATCACCGTCACCCCGAGTTTTTCCAGGGTCTTGTGCACCGGCACGCTGATTCGCTCCGGCAGGGCAGGCAGCACCCGTGGGCCGGCCTCGATCAGGGTGATGTGCATGTCCTTGGGCTGGATGCGGTCCAGGCCATAGGCTGCCAGTTCATGGGCGGCGTGGTGCAGCTCAGCGGCGAGTTCTACGCCGGTGGCACCGGCACCGACGATGGCCACGCTGATCTGCTCGCTGGCCACATCACCGGCATGGGCACGCAGGTAGTGGTTGAGCAACTGCTGGTGGAAGCGCTCGGCCTGCTTGCGGGTGTCCAGGAACAGGCAATGCTGCGCCGCGCCCAGCGTGCCGAAGTCGTTGGTATTGCTGCCCACGGTGATCACCAGCGTGTCGTAGGGCAGGGTGCGCGCAGGCAGCAGTTCGCGGCCCTCTTCATCGAGGGTGGCGGCCAGTTGAATCTGCTTGCCTTCACGGTCCAGGCCGCTCATGCGCCCGAGCTGGAAGTTGAAGTGGTTCCACTTGGCCTGGGCCACGTAGTTCAGTTCATCTTCCGAGGAGTTGAGCGAGCCCGCCGCCACTTCGTGCAGCAGAGGCTTCCAGATGTGCGTGAGGTTGGCGTCGACCAGGGTAATCTCGGCCTGCTTGCGTTTGCCCAGGGTCTTACCCAGGCGGGTCGCCAGTTCCAGGCCGCCGGCGCCGCCGCCGACAATCACGATGCGATGAGTCATGGGGATATCTCATAAGGTTTACGGAATTCGTGGCCGTTTCGGCCGGCCGCAAACTGCATGAGGGAAGGGCGAGCGCAAGGCAGCTCATAGCACCAGTCCACCCAGCAGGCGGCTAATGAGGCCCAGCACGATGGTCACGACCACTACCAATCCAAGGAGCAGCAGCGGCCGGAAGGGCCGGCGCTCGACTTGGTGCTGGGGGGCGCGCAGATACTCATCGACACGACGCTGATCGTCCGGATTCAGTCGGCTGGTCATGGTGGGCCTCGTCAGATAGACGTTTGTGACTGCGCAAACGCTACAGCGTTCGCGCAAGGGCTTGAAACAAATGATAAGGCTTTCTATCCCTGGCGCCGAGTGTACGCCATTGCAAACACACTCGGCAGTGGATCAAAGACTGATCCCCACGTCGAACACGATGCTGCGTCCCAGGTTGCTACGCAGGAAATCCGGTGCATCGGGATGAGCGAACAGCACCCGGGCGAAGGTCGGCCCCACCAGCGACAGCGAACGCCACCCTTGGCGCAGGTATTCGGTGGGCGGTGGGAAGTGGGTGTTGAGGTCGAGCACTTCGCGCTTGAGGCTGGAGAAGGCGATGATGTCCAGCTCGCCCAGGTCCAGGCCACGTTCCCGGTAGTTGTGCGCCTTCTTGCGCAAGGTCGGCGCCAAGCGCCCGAGCAACTCCGAGGCGCTGATCCGCCGTGGCCGCGACTCGCGGCGCACCAGTTGCGCCAGGGAGAACGCACTGCGCCGACGTTGCAGCTCTTCACGCCATTCGTCGTTCAGCCGCCGCCCCTCGTCGAGCACGAAGAACACCTCGAACGCCGCATCGCGAAACAGCACGTCCGGCGGCTCCTGGCCCGCCGGCATGAACTCTTCGCTGCGGTAGGGGATGTTCAGCCCTTGCAGCAGCCGCTGGCACACCCACCGCTCACGCTCCCATTTGCGTGCATTGGAGAGAAAGGCGTTGGCTTGTTCGGCCTGGATGGTAAGCAGGCGCAAGTAGTCAGAGTCATCCATGGGAACAAGCTTAGTCGGCAATTGTGAACGTAAGGGCTTGTTTGGCCGTGGGAATCGGCGACAGGGTATAGACTCCAGAAAATGGCAGCTCGAACGAGGTGACGGTGATCAGCGCGCAGGTGTTGTCCGGCACCAGCCTGACCGTGGGATGGCTGGTTTATCTACCGCTGTTGGGCTGGGCGGCCAGCCGTGTCCGTTGGGTGGAGTTGCTCACGGACAGGCGGCGTCAACACCTGCTGTTCGGCACGGTGTTCTGCCTGTTCGCCTTGTGGTTGGTGCGGCGCGACTTCGATACCGGTGTGTCGTATCACTTCATCGGCATGACTGCGGTGACCCTGCTGCTGGACTGGCCGCTGGCCGTGCTCGGCGGCTTCATGGCCCAGTTGGGCCTGCTGGCGCTGGGGCGTTACGAGCTGGCGGCCCTGGGCGTGAACGGCCTGTTGCTGATCGGCCTGCCGGTGCTGGTCACCGAGATTTGCGCGATCCTGGTCGAGCGGGCGCAACCGCGTAACCTGTTCGTCTATATCTTTTGCGCGGGGTTCTTCCCAGCGGCGCTGACCGTGGTGGTGTGCCTGATCGCGGCGCTGGGTGTGCTCTGGTGGGATGGCCTGTTCGCCATGCCGGAGTGGCTCAGCGACTTCGTTGGCTACCTGTGGCTGATGATGTTCCCGGAGGCTTTCATCAATGGCACCGTGATCAGCGCTCTGGTGGTGTTCTGCCCCGAGTGGCTGGAAACCTTCAACCGCACCCGCTATCTACAGGCCCCCTGGAAAGACGACGAGCGCTGATTCCAAGCCCGGTTTTTGCCGATCACCACCGATTCACTCCCCATCACCTCAATGCCGAGGTTCCAGATCTCCCGAATACAACTCATCTTCGGAATCTTCCGAACCCGGGATCTTGTGCTCTTCCGCCGCCCACGCGCCCAGGTCGATCAGCTTGCAACGGTCCGAACAAAATGGCCGAAACGCGCTCTTCTCGTTCCATTCCACAGGTGCGCCACAGGTCGGGCAGTCGACGGTCAATGGCTGGCTCATGGCTGGCCTCCTCGTAAAGTCAGGTAAAAATCGTGCAGGCGATCGATCTGTTCGTGCAGCGCAGCCAGGTCGCGGTCGTTCACCACCACGTCATCGGCATGGCGCAAGCGCTCTTCCCGCGCCAACTGCGCCTGCAATATGGCCTGCACCTGCTCGGGGTTGGTGTTGTCCCGCGCCAGGGTCCGCTGCACCTGCAGCGCCTGCGGCGCATCGATCACCAGTACCCGCTGGACCTTCTGCGATTGCCCGGACTCGATCAGCAACGGCGACACATACACCGCATAGGGTGACTCAGCCTTGGCCAGGTAACTGAAGATCTCCTGCCCGATCAACGGGTGCAGCAGCGCCTCCAGCCAGCGCCGTTGCTGCGGGTCGGCGAAGATCTTCTGGCGCAGTGCCGAGCGATCCAGTTGCCCATCGTCCAGCAGCACGCCGGCACCGAAGCGCTCGACGATGCTTGCCAGCGCCGGTCGGCCAGGCTCGACCACCCAGCGCGCCGCCTGATCGGCATCGACCAGGTGCACGCCAAGCTCGACGAAGCGCTCGGCAGCCGCGCTCTTGCCGCTGCCAATGCCGCCGGTGAGGCCGAGAATCCAAGGGGTGAAAGCTGCAGTGGTCATCAGAATCCAAGCAGTTGCAGGTAAGAGGTATACATTTCATCACCCCAGAGCAGCGCAATCCACCCCGCGATGGCCAAATAGGGCCCAAATGGGATCGCCGTGCTCAGTGTCCGGCCCCGCATCCGCAGCAGGCACAGCCCCACCAGCGCCCCCACCAGCGACGACAGTACCACCGTCACAGGTAGGATCTGCCAGCCGCCCCAGGCGCCGATCAACGCCAGCAGCTTGAAATCGCCATAGCCCATGCCTTCCTTGCCAGTCGCCAGCTTGAACGCCCAGTACACCAGCCACAGGCTCAGATAGCCGCCCACCGCCCCCCACACCGCATCGGCCAGCGGTACGTAGGTGCCGAAGGCATTGGCGATCAGGCCCAGCCACAGCATCGGCAGGACCAGCACATCCGGGAGCACCTGATGCTCGGCATCGATCAGGCTCAAAGCCAGCAGGCACCAGGTCAGCGGCAGTGCCAGCAACCCTGCCGCGCTAGCGCCGAAATGCCAGGCCACCAGGCCCGACAGCAGCGCCGTGGCCAGTTCTACCAACGGATAGCGTGGGCTGATGCGTGTGTGGCAGCCGGCGCACCGCCCCCGCAGGGCCACATAGCTGAGCAGCGGAATGTTCTGCCAGGCCCGCACCGCCTGGCCGCAATGGGGGCAGTGCGAAGCCGGCAGGCACAGGTCGAAGCGTTCGTGCTCGGTGGTCGGCAAGCCCAGCACTTCCTGGGCATCGCGCTGCCATTGGCGCTGCAGCATGATCGGCAGCCGGTACACCACGACGTTCAGAAAACTGCCCACCAGCAGGCCGAGCACGCAGGCCAAGGTGATGAAATAGGCTGGCTGTTGCGCCAGCAAGGTCCACGCATTCATGTTCAGATCAGGTTACCCAACTGGAAGATCGGCAAATACATCGCCACCACCAGGCCGCCCACCAGCAGCCCGAGGATCAGCACGATGGACGGCTCGAGCAGGCTGGTCAACTGCTCCAGCGTCTGCCTGACCTGCTCGGCGTAATGCCCCGCAGCCCTTTCCAGCATCTGGTCGAGCGTGCCGCTGGATTCGCCGATGCCGGTCAACTGCACCAGCAACGGCGGAAACAACGGCTCGCTCGCCATCGCCTGGCTGAGCCCCTGCCCATTGGCCATGGCCTGGCGCATGCGCAGGGTGGCCTGTTCATGCAGCTCGTAACTGCACGCCTTGGCCACCGTACCCAGGGCGTCCAGCAACGGCACCCCAGCGGCATAGGCCGTGGCCAGACTGCGACAAAACCGCGCCAGCGCCGTTTGCCCAAGCAATTGACCGAATACCGGCACCTGCAGCACCTGCCGCGCTATCCACAAGCGAGCAGGCGGGTGACGACGGTAGAGCAGGCCCACACCTGCCATCGCCAGCACCAGCAACATCAACAGGTAAAGGCCATAGCGTGACAGCCCTGTGGATAAGTCGATGACCCATTGCGTATATGCCGGCAGCGTATTGCCGAAGCTCGCGAACAGGTATTGGAATTGCGGGATCACTTCGAGCAGCAGCAACATTGCCACCGCCAACCCGGTCAGCAACAGCAGCAGGGGATAGGCCATCGCCTTGCGTACCCGGCTGCGCAGCACCTGGCGTTGTTCCAGCATATCGGCCAGTTGCCCCAGTTGCCGATCCAGCGTGCCGGACTGCTCGCCCACCCGCACCAGGTTGCAATACAGCCCATCGAACCAGCGCGGATGGCGCTGCAACGCATCGGCCAATCCCAGCCCCGCCCCCACATCTTGTTGCAAGCGCGCCAACAGATCGGCCTGTGCCTTGTCGCACCCGCTGCGCCCCATCACCTCGAACGCCTGCAACAACGGCACCCCGGCCTTGAGCAGGGTCGCCAACTGCCGACTGAACCCCGCCGGGTCGGCTTTGGCCCGCGCCTTCGGCCAGCGCCAGGCCAAGCCACCGGCTGGCCGCACCCGGTCGATGCGAATACCTTGCCGTTGCAGCCCGGCGCGCACGTAGGCGGGGCTGCGCCCAGGTGTCTGGCCGTTGATGGGCCGACCCTGGGGGTCGGTGCCATGCCAGGCATAGAGGTGTAGAGATCGAGGCATGCAAAGGTCCTTTTCTGCCCGTGTGCCAAGCCAGTTCCAGCCCACACAGGTTCGTTGCGATCTTCAGATCACCCCCAAATCCTTTGGGAGCGAGTTATCGGGGCGTTGAGCCGCCACGCAGGGGCCGGAACAGGTTTGGCAAATTCACGAAACAGCTTGCCCGGCCTTTCAGGGGGCGTACTTCCCTGGTGCTCACTAGAGTAGATCAGGCGAGCCCTGATCTGTGGCTTGCAGGGGTGACAAAAGGTGTCTATTCAGGCCTACTGCGCCGCTGCCGGCTGGGGCGAGCACGACCTCAACGCGTACACGTTTGCAAAAGGAAGAGAGTGGATGAAAGGGCAACGCGGTATCACCCTGATCGAGCTGATGATCGTCGTGGCGATCATCGGCATCCTCGCGACCATCGCCCTGCCGATGTATACCAATCACCAGGCCCGCAGCAAGGCTGCAGCCGGCCTGCTGGAGATCTCGGCACTGAAGACCCCGATGGATCTGCGCCTGAACGAAGGCAAGGACGTCGCCAACGTCGCCGCACTGGGTGGCCAGGCCGGCACCGCCCATTGCGCGATCACTGCCCAAGGCAAGGCGGCCGAGGGCACTGGCAACATTGTCTGCACCCTGGTCGATGCACCGGCCACCGTGCTCGGCAAGAGCCTCACCCTGACACGCTCGGCCACCGGCTGGAGCTGCGCCACCACCGTGGAAGAGGACCTGGCACCGAAAGGCTGCACGGCAGCGGCGGGGGCGGGGAATAATTAGCGGAAACAGGGGTTTGCGTAACGACGGCGGCAGTGGTACGTTGCGCTACACGCCGGTGTAGCTCAGTCGGTAGAGCAGCGCACTCGTAACGCGAAGGTCGCAGGTTCGATTCCTGTCTCCGGCACCAGTCAATAGGTTCATGCAGTGCCAAGCAGTCGCATGAAACCCCTCAGAAGCCCGCCTAGTGCGGGCTTTTGGTTTCATGCAGTGCCATCCCGTCCCATCCCAGCCCTTGCTATCTGAGTACCCCTGCGAGTACCTTTGCGCTGTTCAATAATCTATGGGTACTCGCATGCCTTTGACAGCGCTGCAAGTGAAGAACGCTGCACCCCGTGAAAAGGACTTTGGCCTCGCTGACGGAGGTGGCTTATTCCTCTGGGTTCGAGCCGCCGGCGGCAAGTCTTGGCGCTTCCGATTCAGGCTGGACGGTAAGCAGTCACACATTTCTTTGGGCACTATCGACAACGTGACGTTGGCGCAGGCTCGCCAGCTTGCGTTTGATGCACGCCAGCTGGTTTCACAGGGGCGGCATCCAGGCCTTGAGAGAAAGGTCGCTCGGGCCCAGGCGGCAATTTCTCGTGCCAATACCTTCAAAAGTCTCGCACTGGAGTGGCATCAGCATAAGTCTGCACGCTGGTCAGAAGGGTATGCGACTGACGTCATCGAGGCTTTTGAGCTGGACATCTTTCCGCAGGTTGGAAGCTTGCCTCTGTCTGAGATCAAGCCTATGCAGTGGTTACAGGTCTTCCGCCGCATAGAGTCGCGTGGGGCTTTAGAAAAGCTACGCAAGGTTCGACAGCGCTGCCAAGAGGTGTACCGCTTTGCGATTGCCACCGGCAGGGTCGAGTACAACCCCATTGCAGATATCGGAGGGGCACTTCAAACGCCTACCTCCCGGCACTACCCCTTCCTTCCTATCGCAGAAATCCCGGATCTGATTCGAGGCTTCCAGGCGTGCCCAGGGCATGACGTGGTGAAAATTGCTACCCGTTTGCTAATTCTCACGGGTGTACGGACTGCTGAGCTCAGAGGGGCGCCGTGGTCTGAGTTTGACCTCGAAAATGCCCTTTGGACGATTCCAGCTCAGCGGATGAAAATGCGCCGGGCCCATCTAGTTCCTCTGCCGAAACAAGCTGTGTCTGCACTGCGTGAGCTAGAAAGCATCACCGGTGGCTACACGCTCGCATTTCCTGGTCGGAATGACCCCGCTAAGCCGATGAGCGAGGCCGCCATCAATCAGCTGCTGAAACGCTCGGGTTACGACGGCAGAGCCACAGGGCATGGATTCCGTCACACAATGTCCACCACCCTGCATGAGCAGGGGTACCGCAGCGAGTGGGTGGAAACCCAACTGGCGCATGTGGACAAGAACAGTATTCGAGGAACCTATAATCACGCTCAGTACCTTGAAGGGCGTCGTGAAATGCTTCAGTGGTATGCCAACCATTGAATCGCCCCTGGTTTCCTAGACACTCTCCAAGCTCAGGAAATAGCGTTTCTCATACTCTATTGGAGACAGCTGC
>NZ_JAHWIW010000046.1:0-38487 GCF_025377065.1 Pseudomonas sp. HD6422
CTTGTCCCGCGAAGGGGCCGATCCGACGCAGCCGGTTTCAGCTCCAGTCCAAGATCGGCCAGCCACTGATCTCCCACAGGGTCATCATTCCTCCAGACACTGTGATGGGCCTGTGGGAGCGGGCTTGTCCCGCGAAGGGGCCGATCCGACGCAGCCGGTTTCAGCTCCAGTCCAAGATCGGCCAGCCACTGATCTCCCACGGGGTCATCATTCATCCAGACACTGTGATACGCCTGTGGGAGCGGGCTTGTCCCGCGAAGGGGCCGAACCGACGCAGCCGGTTTCAGCTCCAGTCCAAGATCGGCCAGCCATTGGTCTGGGCATGCTCGCGCAGCACCGCATCGGGGTTCACCACATGCGGATGGTCCACCTTCAAAAGCAACGGCAGATCGTTGCGCGAATCGGAATAGAAGCTCGCCCCTTCCAGATTCTCCTGCTCCTGATCCAGCCACTCCATCAGCCGGGTGATCTTGCCTTCGCGGTAGGTCAACACGCCATGGGTGTTGCCGGTGTACACACCGTTGACCGCCTCCAGTTCGATGGCCAGGTACTCGTCGACGCCCAGGCGTGCGGCGATTGGACCGACCAGGTGCGTGCCGCTGGCCGAGATGATCAGGATGCGGTCGCCACGTCGGCGGTGCTCGGCGATGCAGCGACAGCCATCGCCGTAGATGATCGGTTCGATCACGTCCTCGACCCAGGGCTCCACCAGGTGATCGATTTCCTCAAGGGTTCGCCCGGCAATCGGCTCCAGGCTGAAGGCCATGTAGTCCTCCATGCGCAGGTGGCCCTTGCCGTAGGCTTCCATCAGTTCATGGTCGCGGCGCAGGAACGCCTTGCCATCGACCCAGCCCAGGCGGGCCATCTGCTCGCTCCACAGGGAAGAGCAGTCACCGTGAATCAGGGTTTCGTCCAAGTCGAAAATTGCCAGTGCCATGCAGCTCTCCTCAGGCCACTTCCCGCAGTGCCGCGGGGTCGATCGACAATGCCACCTGCTGGCCGTCGGCGTACAGGTCTGCCGACGAACGATTGAGCACGTCGACCACCAGTTCCACGTCATGCACCTGGACGCGGTAGCGAATCACGTTGCCCAGCAGGCTGTGGCTACGCACCAAGGCTTGCAGGTCGCCTTCGCGGCCCAGGCTGATGGCCTCTGGGCGGATTGCCAGGCGGCTGTCGATCGGACGCTGCAGCAGCCGGCTGGCGCTTTGCGGGTCAAGCAGGTTGTAGTTGCCGATGAATCCGGCGGCGAACAGGTCCGCCGGCGCGGTATACAGGGTCTCGGCATCGCCGCTCTGGACGATGCGTCCTTCGTTCATCAGGAAGATGCGGTCGGACAGGGTCAGGGCTTCCTCTTGGTCGTGGGTCACGAAAATGGTCGTCAGCCCGAGCTCGCGCTGGATGGCACGGATCTGCTCGCGCAGGTGCTTGCGGATGCGCGCGTCCAACGCCGACAGGGGTTCGTCCAGCAGAAGCAGGCGTGGGCGGGTGACCAGCGAACGGGCCAGGGCCACGCGCTGGCACTGGCCACCCGACAACTGGTGCGGATAGCGTGCGGCGAAGCTGCTCAGCTCGACCAGGGCGAGGGCCTCGGCGACTCGGCTCTGGCGCTCGGCACTGGCGACCTTCTGCATGCGCAGGCCGAAGGCCACGTTCTGTTCCACCGTCATGTTGGGGAACAACGCATAGCTCTGGAACACCATGCCGATGCCGCGCTTCTGTGGGCTCAGTGGCACCAGATCCTGGCCATCGAGGAGGATGCTGCCGCTGTCTACCGGGGTCAGGCCGGCGATGCAGCGCAGCAGGGTGGATTTGCCACAGCCGGAAGGGCCGAGCAGGGTGACGAATTCGCCACGTTCGATTTGGCAGTCGATGTCCTGGAACACCGGGTTGCCCGCGTAACGCTTGTGTAGCCGTTGCACGCTGACGAAGCTCATGTCAGGTCTTGTCCTTGTTCAGGCGGTTGGCGATCCAGGTCATGACCAGCACGAAGGCGAAGTACGAAATGACCAGGGCGCTGTTGAAATGGCCGCTGCTGTTGCGCATGTTGTTCAGGTACACCTGCAGCGTCTCGTAGCGCGTGCCGACCAGCAGGTTGGCGAACACGAATTCGCCGAACAGGAACGAGAACGACAGCAGCACCGCGACCATCAGGCCCTTGCGCAGATTCGGCAGCACCACCAGCAAGGCAGCCTGCCAGGTACTGGCTCCGAGCAACTGGGCAGCGTCCATCAGGTCGCGCAGGTTGATGGCCTGCAGGTTGTTGGTGATGGCCCGGTACATGAATGGCAATGCGATGGTGAAATAGCAACCGATCAGGATCCACGGGGTACCGACCATGGCCATCGGCCCGCTGCCATACAACTGCAGCAGTCCCACCGACGACACCACCGGCGGCACTGCGAACGGCAACAGGATGAGGATGTTCATCAGCGCGTCGAGTCTGGGGAAGTGGTAGTGCACCACGAACAGTAGCGGCAGGATCAACAGCACCGACAGCAGCAGCGCGCCCACGCACACCAGCAGCGACTGTCCGAATGCCGCCAGAAAGCGCGGCTCGCTCCATAGCGCCAGGTACCATTTGAAGGTCAGGCCGCTGGGCAGCAGGCTGGCCGACCAGCTGGTGGCCAGCGAGTAGAGCAGGGTGCCAGCAAGGGGCAGGAGCAGGATCAGGAACAGCAGGTACACCACCACACGGTGGTACAGGTTGGCGGAGACGGGCTTAACGGGCATGGTAGCTCCTCTTGAGCAGCCATTGGTGGACCACCGTGACCAGCGTCATCAGCCCCACCAGCACCATCGCCAGGGCGCTGGCCAGGTTTGGGTCGAGGTTGATGTCCCCGGCCACCAGACTGGCGATGCGGATCGGCAGCACATTGAAGTTGCCGGTGGTCAGGGCATAGACCGTGGCGTATGCGCCCAGGGCATTGGCCAGGAGAATGACGAAGGTGCCGAGCAGCGCCGGCGTCAGCACCGGCAGGCCGATGTGCCGCCAATACTGCCAATGGTTGGCCCCAAGCAGCGCGGCCGACTCGCGCCAGTCCTCGCGCAGGGCATCGAAGGCCGGGTAGAGCAGCAACACGCCGAGCGGGATCTGGAAATAGGTGTAGACCAGGATCAGGCCGCTCTTGGAGTAGATGCTGAAGTCCTCCAGCAGGCCCATCTGCTTGAGCAGCAAGGTCAATGCGCCATTGAAACCGAGCAGAATGATGAAGGCGAAGGCCAGCGGCACGCCAGCGAAGTTGCTGGTCATGTTGGCGAATGCATTGACGAAATCGCGCAGCCGCGAGTCCACCTGGCGCAGCGAGTAGGCGCCGAGGGTGGCGATGACGATGCCGAACAGGCTCGACCAGAAGCTGATTTCCAGGCTGCGCTGCAAAGCTTGCAAGTAGAACTTCGAGGCGAAGACCTTGCTGAAGTTGTCCAGCCCCCAACCGGTCTGCGATTGGAGGCTGTTGATGGCCACCCAGGCCAGCGGGGCGATCTGGAAGATGACGAAGAACACCGCGAAGGGCAGCAGGCACAGCAGGGCCAGGGCCCGGGTGCGGTTGCCAGGCTTCATTTGAGCAGCTCCCGGCACACACTCTTGTCGTGCGCCGCGCCGAGCAGCTCGCAGATGGTGCCACACAGCTCCGTCTGCAACGGCTTGGCAGCGGGATCGAGGCTGAACCCCTCGCCGAACACGAACAGTGGTACCTCACGCTCCTCCGCCAGCAGGCCATTGTGCGAGCGGTCGTTGTTCATGCCGTGGTCCGCGGTGACCAGTACCTGATAGCCCTCTTCGAGCCAGCCAGGAAGATAGTCGGCGAGCAGGATGTCCACGCTGCGCGCGGCGTTGCGGTATTGACTGCTGTCCAGGCCGTGACGGTGGCCGATGTCGTCGATGCTCATCGGATGCACCAACAGGAAGTTGGGCGCATGGCGGCGGCGAAGGTACTCGGCATCGGCCAGCAGGTGCGAGTCGGGGTAGCGGTCGTCCCAGTAGAACAGGCCGTGCTGGATCGGCAGCTTCGGCGCATGGGTATGGCGGTCGCGCAGCGGGTCGAAGGGGGAGCGGTTGTAGAGCTCGCTCATCCAGTGATAGGCCGCTGCCGCAGTGCCCAGGTTGGCTTCGCGAGCATAGTGGAAGACGCTGCGCTGGTTCGAAAGGCGGTTGACGTTGTTGTGCACGATGCCGCTGTCGATGGGCGCCACGCCGGTGAGGATACATTCGTACAGCGGGCGTGACAGCGATGGCAGTTCGCATTCGACACGGTACAGCGCGGCGCGATCGGCCTCGACATAGGCATGCAGGTGGCCCATGGCGTGGTGGGCGACCTGGTGGTTGAGGCCGTCGAGCAGGACCAGAATGACATTGTGTTGCATGGTGGCTCCAGTCAAAAACCGCGTTGCCTTCTTCGCGGGTTTGCCCGCGAAGAGGCCGTTACAGACCCCGGAAGGTTAGGGTCTTACTCCATCTCGATGATCACCTGCTCCTGCCACTTCTGCGGCAGCTCTTTCGAAGTCTTTTCCCAGGCTTCGGCATTCTTGATCGGTTGTGCGGCCTTGTATTGCTCGTTGGGCAGCAGCTTGGCCTGGACATCGTCCGGCAGCTTCAAGTGCTCGGCACGAATCGGCCGGGCGTGCCCCTTGGCCAGGTTGATCTGGCCGGCATCGCTGAAGATGTACTCACGCGCCAGTTTGGCGGCATTCGGATGCTTGGCGTACTTGTTGATCACGGTGGTATAGCCTGAGATCACCGAGCCGTCGGAGGGGATCAGCACTTCGAAGCGCTTGGGGTCGATCTGCTCACGGTAGCTCAGGCCGTTGAAGTCCCACACCACGCCCACTTCCACTTCGCCCTTTTCCAGAGTCTGGATGGTCGGGTTGGCCAGCGACAGACGTTTCTGCTGGGCCAGTTTGGTGAACAGCTCGAGCCCCGGTGCGACGTTACTCTCGTCGCCCTTGTAGGCGATGGCGGCGGCGAGCACGCCGTTGGCGGCCTGGGCGGCAGTGCCGACGTCACCGATGGCGACCTTGTACTTGCCTTTTTCCAGGTCGTGCCAGGTGGTGGGGCGCTCGTCTTCCTTGACCAAGTCCTTGTTGATGATGAAAGCGATGGTGCCGGTATAGGCCAATGCCCAGTGACCGTCCTTGTCCTTGGCCCAGGCTGGCACCTGGTCCCAGGTGCTTGGTTTGTACGGTTGGGTCACGCCCTTGGCCACGGCAATCGGGCCAAACGCTGCACCGACGTCGCCGATGTCGGCACTGGCGTTGTCCTTCTCGGCGTCGAACTTGGCGATTTCCTGTGCCGAGCTCATGTCGGTGTCGCTGTGCTTGAGGCCGTACAGTCGCGCCAGGTCATCCCAGGTGTCTTTCCAGTTGGCCCAGGCATCGGGCATCCCCACGCTGTTGACCTGGCCTTCCTTGCGAGCGGCGTCTTCCAGGGCCTTGAGATCGGGCCCTGCGGCCATGGCCGAGGTGCATAGGGTGATGGCCGAACCGAGCAGTGACGCCATGAAAAGCTTTTTCATCCGAAGCTCCTTGGGTGGGTGCTTTTGCGTTCTTGGTTTGGTTTGAGACGGATGCCGGTGCGCGTTGCTGGGGGCGCGCAGGCCCTGGCCACGGTAGCGAAGACGCGTGGCAATTTGATGTAGGAGTAGGTATGCATAGACGGTTCCAGTTTCCTGGAATTACAGCGTAGACCAGATCGGTGCGACGTTCAGGCCGCCTTGTCACAGGATGTTCATGGATAGCCTGGGGGCTCACCGAGCGGCGCAGCCCCAGGTCACCGGAGGGAAAGGACAGGATTCACGTGGAGGTGGATGCACCGCTTTCGCTCATTGCGCCACCACCGGCGGTCACCACCTGCACCGACAGGCGCGGCGTCGCCAGGTCCAACCCGGCCTCGTCGAGCTGGCGCTTCAAGGCCAGATTGAACGCCCGCGACACTTCCCACTGCTTGATCGGCGCAGTCTTGAACCGCGCGCGCAGAATCGCCGAGCCCGATTCGAAGCTTTCCACGCCCTGCAGCTCGAGCGGCGACCAGATATTGCGGCGCATCAACGGGTCGTTGCGCAGCTTCTGGCCAACCTCGCGGATCAGGCTGATGGCGCGGTCGATGCTCATGTTGTGCGGGATGGCCACGCGGAAGATGGCATAGCCGAATTCGCGCGAGTAGTTCTTGATACTCTTGATTTCGCTGAACGGAATGGTGTGTACGATGCCGTCGATATCGCGCAGGCGCACGGTACGGATGGTCAGCCCCTCGACCGTGCCGAGGTGGCCGCCGACATCGACGTAGTCGTCGATCGCCAGGGAGTCCTCGATGATGATGAACAGGCCGGTGATCAGATCGGCCACCAGCGATTGTGCGCCAAAACCGATGGCCAGGCCGATGACACCGGCACCGGCCAGCAGCGGCGTGACGTTCATGCCCATGTTGGCCAGGGCGACGATGACCGCGATGATGAAGATCGCCACGAACATCACGTTGCGGATCAGCGGCATCATGGTTTGCGCCCGGGCGTTGGCCAGTCCCCGACGCGAGTGCACCAAGGCGTGGTGCACGGCGGTGTCGGCCAGGATCCAGATCAGCCAGGCGGCGATCAGGGTGCCGGCCAGGCCCAGCAGGCGCAAGCTCACTTCGTGGCCGTCGCCTTCGGCGAAGTTGATCATCGACAGGCCCCAGACCCGCAGACCCAGCTCGATGAACAGCAACCAGATCAGCAGGTGTACCAGCGCATAGCCGAAGTTGCGCAAGCGTTCGGTGTAGACCGCCTGGCGCTTGCTGGCGCGCTTGGGGTTGGCGGCATGCCGGCGCACCAGCCCGTTGAGCACCATGCACACCACCACCAGCACGGTGCACATCAGCGACTGGCGCAGGGCGGTGCTGGTGTCGCCGGCCGAGACGAAGGTGGCGAACAAGGAAATGGCTACCAGGATCAGCGCCGGGATGAACCAGAAGCTGCCGAGGATCTCGATGGTGTCGCTCAGCGTGCGCCGGGTCAGGCGCCGGGCCAGTGGCTGGTTGCGGATCAGGTGGGCGATGGGGCGTCGGAAGCGCAGGATGAACAGCCCGGTGGACAGCGCTGCGATGACGTTGGCCAGGGTCGCCAGGGCATGGGCCAGATGCGTGCCGAGGGCGACCAGCATGCGCGGATCGCTCATTGCCTCGCCAAAGGCAGCGAAGCTGCCGATCAGCCACAACGGGCGGAACGCCTGGTGACGCAGGATGTGCAGGGCACGGTGGCGGTGCGGGCCGTCGAGCAGCGAGAAGGCGATGACGCAGATGGCCGAGAAACAGGTGCCGACGACCAACGCGTAGGCCAGCACCATGGCCAGTGATTTGCCCAGGGAAGGGGGCAGGGCGAAGCTCAGGTATACCGTGAAGATCAGCGCGACCAACCATGGCCCCAGCTTGCGCAGGGCGAAGCGCACCAGGTCCCAGGTGCGGGGGTGCTGCGGCAGCTCTTCGGTCAGGCCGAAGCGCACGCGTACGCGGTGGCCGATCCAGTTGAACACCCAGGCGAGCAGGCTCCACACCGCGATGACCGCCGCGAAGCCGAACAGGATTGCCGGCCACTGGTGCACCGGCACGATCAACTCGGCCAGTTCAGCCTGGGCTTGTTCGATTTCCTGCGACCAGCGATGGAAGGGGCTGGCGTCGCCGCTGAACTGCTTCTCGAAATCGTGCAATGCGCCGCCGATAAGGCCGAGCACGCCCTGTTCGACTGTGGGTTGGGTCTGCTGGGTGGCATCGCGCAGTTTCTTCAGATCGGCCAGCAGCTTCGCGCGTTGCTCGTCGTTCTCCAGGCTTTTGATCACCTCGTCCAGGGACTTGCCCAGGGGCTCGGTGGCTTGTGGCTGGGCGGGCGTGCTCGAGCCGAGCAGGCTGGGTAGGCCGGCGGCCTGGGCAGGGAGGACGAACAGGGTGAACAGCAGGATCAGGCAACGGAGAAGGGCAGGCACCGGGAAATCTACCTCAGGGTCGAACAATGGACCGAGTGTAGAGGTTTATGTCGGCAGTTGCTCCAGGATCTTCCAGCAGGTGAGGCCGAAGATACCCAGGGTGCCGATCCACATCATCACTACGCCGATGTTGCGTTCGCGCAGGCTGAAACCGACGGTCAGCAGCAACAGGAACAGAAACACCGGCACGAACAGGGAGAGGAAGGGGGACATGGTGGCAATCCTTTTGCGGTGGGGCCATGTAAACAAGCATAGCGGGTTGCTTGGGTGGGGGGATTGATCCGCAGCAGTAGCTGTTACAGGACCGGCCTCTTCGCGGGACAAGTCGGGGCGCCGAACCGCCGCTCCCACAGGTACCCCACCAATTTTCAGACTAGTGGGATACTGTGGGAGCGGGCTTGTCCCGCGAAGAGGCCGGTCCTGCTCAGAGCAAAATCAGGGCAACTCGCGGCTGCGGTAGAACGCGCTCAGCACCTTCACCAGGTGGGCCAGGTCATGGCTGCCGCACAGCTCGCGGATCGAGTGCATGGCGAAGGTCGGCAGGCCGATGTCGACCGTGCGTACGCCCAGGTGGCTGGCGGCGATCGGGCCGATGGTCGAGCCGCAACCCATGTCGCTGCGTACCACGAAACTTTGCACCGGCACCTCTTCGGCCATGCACAGGTGGCGGAAGAACCCGGCGGTTTCGCTGTTGGTGGCGTAGCGCTGGTTGTTGTTGACCTTGATCACCGGCCCGGCGTTGAGCTTTGGCCCGTGGTTGCCGTCGTGCTTGTCGGCGTAGTTGGGGTGCACGCCGTGGGCGTTGTCGGCCGAGACCATCAGCGAGCGTTGGATGGCCCGCACGTAGTCATCGCCGCCCGGCAGCAGGCGCTGCAGAGTCTGTTCGAGCATCGGGCCATCGGCGCCGCACGCCGAGCACGAGCCGACTTCTTCGTGGTCGTTGCACACCAGCACGCAGGTTTCGTCGCTGTCGGCGGCCAGCAGGGCCTGCAGGCCGGCGAAGCACGACAGCAGATTGTCCAGACGGGCTCCGGCGATGAAGTCGCCGTTCAGGCCGATCAGCGCAGCGTCCTGGGTATCGTAGAAACTCAGTTCGTAATCCAGCACGACATCGGCATTGAGTTCGTGCTCGCGGGCCAGTTGCTCGGTGAGCAGGGCGCGGAAGTCGATACGCTCGTCACCGGCGACCTGGGCGAGGATCGGCGGCAGTTCGTTCTGCGGGTTGATCTGCCAACCCTCGTTGGCGGTCCGGTTGAGGTGGATCGCCAGGTTGGGAATGATCGCGATCGGCAGCTTGAAGTCGATCAACTGGCTCTCGACCTTGCCGTCACGGCGGAAGGTCACCCGACCAGCCAACGACAGATCGCGGTCGAACCACGGCGCAAGCAGTGCGCCGCCGTAGACTTCTACGCCCAGTTGCAAGAAGCCCTGACGTTGCAGCTCCGGTTGCGGCTTGACCCGCAGGCACGGGCTGTCGGTGTGCGCGCCGACCATGCGGATGCCGTTGAGCACGGGCGAATGCTTGCCCAGCTTGACGGCGATGATCGAAGAGTCGTTGCGGGTCACGTAGTAGCGACCGCCAGGCACCGTGGCCCAGCTGTCGCGCTCGTCCAGGCGCTGGTAGCCGGCGGCTTCGAGGCGTTGGGCCAGACTGGCGGTGGCGTGGAAGGGCGTCGGGGAGGCCTTGAGGAATTCGATCAGGCCGGTATTCAGTGCATCGCGCATAGGTCACTCCATTTGAAGCTTCAAGTTTCAAGCTTCAAGCTGCAAGCTGCAAGCTGCAAGCAAGAGCAGTGTGCGCAGCATGGTCCAGCGCGATCTTGCTTTGTCTTGCAGCTTGTCGCTTGAAGCTTGCCGCTTAAAAAGGAGCAGGGCACTCGAACTTCAACCGCTCCCCGGACACCGGGTGGGTGAAACTCAGCATCGAGGCATGCAGGCACAGCCGCTCGTGGGCGGCCAGGGCCTCGGGGTTGGCGTACAGCCGATCGCCCAGCAACGGATGGCCGATCGACAGCATGTGCACGCGGAGCTGGTGCGAGCGCCCGGTGATCGGCGTCAGCTCGACCCGGCAGTGATCGCCACAACGCTCCAGCACGCGCCAGAAGGTCAGCGCATGCTTGCCTTGCTCGTGGTCCACCACGTGGCGAGGCTTGGTCGGTGGGTCATAGCGCAGCGGCAGGTCGATGCTGCCACTGTCCAGTGCCGGCTGGCCCCAGCACAACGCGGTGTAGGCTTTTTCGGTTTCGCGGTCGTGGAACTGCCGCGACAGCTCGCGGTGGCTGTCGGCATCGCGGGCCAGCAGGATGATGCCGGAGGTTTCCCAGTCCAAACGGTGAACGATCAGCGCGTCGGGGTAGCCGTTTTCCTGCAGGCGGGTGATCAGGCAGTCCTTGTTGTCTTCGGCGCGGCCTGGCACCGACAGCAGCAGGGTCGGCTTGTTGATGACCAGGATGGCGGCGTCCTCATGGAGGATCTGCACATTTGACAGCGGCATTGCGAGTTCTCTGTGTAAACCACTGGGGCCGCGTTGCGGCCCATCGCGGGACAAGCCCGCTCCTACAGGATTGGTGTCGCACCTGTGGGAGCGGGCTTGTCCCGCGATGGGCTGCAACGCAGCCCCAATGGTCGATACCCGATCAGCGATCGGGCAAGGTGATGTTCAGTTCCAGAATCGAGCAGCTACCCTGGTTTTCCAGTTCGATGTGCACATCGTCGTTGCCGATGTTCACATACTTGCGGATCACCTCGAGCAATTCCTTCTGCAAGGCCGGCAGGTAGTCGGGCTCGCTGCGCTGGCCGCGCTCGTGCGCCACGATGATCTGTAGACGCTCTTTCGCTACCGACGCGCTGCTCTGTTTCTGCCTGCCACGAAAGAAGTCAAAAAGGTTCATGGTTTATTTGCCTCCAAACAGGCGCGCGAAGAATCCTTGCTTCGGCACGTCGATAAAGCGCAGTGGCTTTTCTTTGCCCAACAGACGGTCGACGGTGTCGCTGTAGGCCTGACCGGCATCGCTCTGGTCGTCGAGGATGACCGGGATACCCTGGTTGGAGGCCTTCAGTACGGCCTGCGACTCGGGGATCACGCCCTTGAGCTTGATTGCCAGGATTTCCTCGACGTCGGCGATGCTGAGCATTTCGCCCTTCTCGACGCGCTCGGGGTGGTAGCGGGTGATCAGCAGGTGCTCCTTGATCGGCTCTTCGCCGTTTTCGGAGCGGCGCGACTTGCTCGACAGAATGCCCAGCATGCGGTCGGAGTCACGAACCGAGGATACTTCAGGGTTGGTCACGACGATGGCTTCGTCGGCGAAGTACATCGCCAGGTGTGCACCCTTCTCGATACCGGCCGGGGAGTCGCAGATGACGTAGTCGAAGCTTTCCTTCAGCTCCATCAGCACCTTCTCCACGCCTTCCTGGGTCAGCGCGTCCTTGTCGCGGGTCTGGCTGGCGGCCAGCACGAACAAGTTCTCGAGGCGTTTGTCCTTGATCAGGGCCTGTTGCAGGTTGGCCTCGCCGTTGACCACGTTGACGAAGTCGTACACCACGCGGCGCTCGCAGCCCATGATCAGGTCGAGGTTACGCAGGCCCACGTCGAAGTCGACGATGACCGTCTTGTAGCCACGCAGAGCGAGGCCGGTACCGATAGCGGCGCTGGTGGTGGTCTTGCCCACGCCCCCCTTGCCGGAAGTAACGACGAGAATCTTGGCCAAGGTGTTTCACCCCTAAATAAACGGGACGCGAGTCCCTGCAAATACAAAAAACGGCAACGAGAAAAAAGTTGCGCTAAAAATGCCGGCAAGTATCCGTTAAAGACGGGTGATGTTCAACACATCGCCAGACAGGCTGACCTGCACCCCGGCGCCCCACAGCGGGTCACGCCGCAGCTCTTCGCAGACCCGGTACTGGCCGGCGATGGAGACCAGTTCGGCGGTCATCTGATAGCAGAAGATACGTGCCTTGGTGTTGCCCTTGATGCCCGCCAGGGCACGGCCGCGCATGGCACCGTACACATGGATGTTGCCATCGGCGAGAAGTTCCGCACCCGGGCTGACCGAACCGACCACCACCAGGTCGCCGCCCTGGGCGTAGATCTGCTGGCCGCCGCGTACCGGCGTGGTGACGATGCGGGTTGGGCGCACTTCGGGTTCTGCCGGTGGCGGCGGCGGTGGTGGCGGTTCGGGCTTCTTGACCTCGGGCTCGGGTTCCAGCGGTCGCTCGCGGGCACCGGAGGGTGGTAGCACGGGCAGGTCGATGGCGATCGCCGCGGCGATGTCCTCGATGCGACTGGCGCGCAGGGCCAGGGTGCGCAGACCATGGTGGCGGCAGATGCGCATCAGCCCGGGCAGGTCGATCGCCCCTTCGTTGGCCGGCAGCTTGTCCAAGGCCAGCACCAGGGGCGTGTTGCTGAAGAAGTTCGGCGCCTGGGCCACTTTCGCCGCCAATTGGCGGTCGAGGGCTTCCAGGTCGTTGCGCCCCAGTTCCAGCACAGTGATGGCGAGCATGCTGCCCTTGAGCTGGAACACGGAGGCGGTGTCGGGGGTGGGGTTTGTGCTCATGGTCTGCATAGACGGCAAGTTGCGAAAAAAGTGCCCTGACTTATAACGATAAGACCGGTTGGCCGCAACCGATGCCGAACCGTTGTAGAATGCCCGGCCTTTGTCTTTCCGGAAGCTTCAATGGAACGCCCGCGTTTTCGACCCTATTTCCTCCACCCACGTTTCTGGGGCCTCTGGCTGGGCCTGGGCCTGCTGTGGCTGGTGGTGCAGTTGCCGTACCGCGCCTTGCTGGCGCTGGGCAGTGCCCTGGGCGCCGTGATGTATCGCCTGGCCGGTGAGCGCCGGCGGATTGCCGCGCGCAATCTGGAGTTGTGTTTCCCGGAAATGTCCGACGACGAACGGCGCCGTTTGTTGAAGGCCAATTTCGCCTCCACCGGTATCGCCTTCTTCGAAATGGCCATGAGCTGGTGGTGGCCCAAGGCCAGACTGGCGCGATTGGCGCACATCGAGGGCATCGAGCACCTGCAAGCGGCGCAGCAGGCCGGGCAGGGCGCGATCCTCATGGCGGTGCACTTCACTACCCTTGAAATCGGCGCCGCGCTGCTGGGCCAGGCCCATACCATCGACGGTATGTACCGCGAGCACGGCAACCCGTTGTTCGACTTCATCCAGCGCCGTGGCCGCGAACGGCACAACCTAGACTCGCTGGCGGTGGAGCGCGAGGACGTGCGCGGCATGCTCAAGCTGCTGCGTTCGGGCCGCGCCATCTGGTACGCGCCGGACCAGGACTATGGGGCCAAGCAGAGCCTGTTCGTGCCGCTGTTCGGCATTCCGGCGGCGACGGTCACCGCCACGACCAAGTTCGCCCGGTTGGGCAAGGCGCAGGTGATTCCCTTCACCCAGAAGCGCCTTGAAGATGGCAGCGGCTATCGCCTGGTGGTGCATCCGCCGCTCGCCGACTTCCCGGGTGAGAGCGAGGAGGCCGATTGCCTGCGCATCAACCAGTGGATCGAAGGGGTGTTGCGCGAGTGCCCTGAGCAGTACCTGTGGGCGCACCGACGTTTCAAGTCGCGGCCTGAAGGGGCGCCGCGGCTGTACGACAAGAAGAAACGCTGACACACCACTAACCCAGGAACCCTCAATGGCCCCATCTCCGGTAACCGGTCTGATCCTCTCTGGCGGCGGTGCGCGCGCGGCCTATCAGGTCGGGGTCCTGGCCGGCCTCGCCGAGGTGTTGCCGCCAGGCACGCCCAATCCGTTTCCGGTGATCGTCGGGACCTCGGCCGGGGCGATCAACGCCGTGGCCCTTGCCAGCCGCGCTGCCCGTTTCGGCGAAGCGATCGAGCGCCTGACGGCTTTCTGGCAGAACTTCCGAAGCCACCTGGTGATGCGCAGCGACTGGCCCGGCGTGATCCGCCAGGCCAGCCGCTTCGTCGGCCACAGCCTGTTGGGCGTCGGTGGGCAAGCACCGGTGGCCCTGCTCGACAGCAGTCCATTACGCGGTCTGCTGACCTCGCACCTGAACCTCAGCGGCATCGATAACGCCTTGGCGGCCGAGCAGTTACGCGCCGTGGCAGTGACCGCATTCGGCTACGAATCGGGCCAGGCAGTGACCTTCTACCAGGGCCGCGGCACTATCGACCCCTGGTTGCGCCATCGGCGCATCGGCGTGCCGACGCGCTTGTCGATCGATCACCTGCTGGCCAGCGCCGCCATTCCGCTGCTGTTCGCCCCGGTACGTCTGGGCGACGAGTACTATGGCGACGGTGCGGTGCGCCAGTCGGCGCCGATCAGCCCGGCCCTGCATCTGGGCGCGAGCCGCGTGCTGGTGGTTGGCGTCAGCGGCAACCCGCAGCGGCCGCCGGCGCCGCCGACGGCCCAACGGGTATTCAGCGGCCAGCAGCCGAGCCTGGCGCAGATCGGCGTGCACATGCTCAACAGCACGTTCATCGACAGCCTCGAAGACGACATCGAACTGCTGCAGCGGCTCAACCACCTCAGTCACCTGCTGCCGGCCCACCTCAATGCACGGCACCTTGGGCTGGCGCCGATCGAGGTGTTGGTGGTGGCGCCCAGCCAGCCACTGGACGAGATCGCCGCCCGCCACCGACGCGAACTGCCCTCAGCCTTGCGCACCTTCTTGCGCGGGCCGGGGGCGACCCGGACCAGTGGCGCGGGGGTGTTGAGCTACCTGTTGTTCGAGGCCAGCTACTGCAGCGAACTGATCGAACTGGGGCGCCGGGATGCCTTGGCCAAACGCCAGCAACTGCAGCAGTTTCTCGGGGTATGAGGTGTTCCGTGAGGCTTGTCTACTCCGCGATCTGTAGCTTGCGCGCCTGGGTGTACACATACCGCACCTTCTCGTACTCGAACGGCGAATTGAGCTGACCGTAGCGGAAGTTGGTGGTGTAGCGCTTGTCCACCACGCGCAACGCGAAGATCTCGGGGTGGTCGCTGCTGGCTTCGGCCACGTTCAGGTAGTTGATCGCGTCCTCGCCCGCATAGTCCACCACCAGCCCGGTGGTATCGCGCAGGTTCGAGGGACCCAGCACCGGTAACATCAGGTACGGCCCCTCGGGCACACCGTAGAAGCCCAGGGTCTGGCCGAAGTCCTCGTTCTGTTTGGGCAGGCCCATCTTGGTCGCCGGATCCCACAGCCCGCCCACGCCGAGCAGGGTGTTGAACATCAACCGTGCGGTGATTTCCGCCGAGCGCCTGGGCTTGAGTTGCAGCACGCTGTTGAACAGGTTCGGTACATCGCCCAGGTTGCTGAAGAAGTTGCTCACCCCGGTGCGCACGAAGTGCGGGGTGACGTACTGGTAGCCGTTGACCAGGGGCAGCAGGACCCATTGGTCCAGACGGTAGTTGAAGTGGTAGATGCGCCGGTTCATCGATTCCAGCGGGTCATAGACGTTTAGCGCCTCCAGGGTCGAGCGCTCGAACTCGCGCTGGTCGAGGCCAGGGTTGAATTTCAGTTCGCGCAACGGATCGATGAAACCGTCGGCTTCCGGCGCCAGCGGCGCGGCAGTCACCTGCGGGTCGGCTTCTATCACGCTGGCCCTTGGCGCGGGCTCTTGTGCCAAGGCATTGCCGGCAGCGAGCAGGGCAGTGACGAGGAAGAGTTTGTTAACCACGGAAGAACTCCAGCATGGCGTCGCTGTTGACGCGGTAGTTGAGGTTGCCGCAATGGCCGCCATGGGGGTACAGGGTCAGGCGGTCGCCAAACACCCTGCGCAGGAAACCGATGTCGCCAGGGCCGAGGATCACGTCGTCAGCGTTGTGCATCACGGCGATCTTCGGGCTCTTGTGCAGGTAATCTTCCAGGGCGTACAGGCTGACCTGGTCGACCAGTTGCAGGATGCTGCCGCCGTTGGTGCGGGCGCGCCACATGGGAATCACCTGCTCGGTCATGTAGCAATCGAAATCGCATTGCAGGGCCCGTTTGAAGAACGGCGTGAGGCTGGTGCCTTCGGTGATCGGGTATTTCGGCGGGATGATCAGGCCGCGTCGGTTGATCAGGTCAGACGTAAAGGCGATGTCGGCGGCCGAGAAGCGGAACGAGGTGCCGATGAGCATGGCCATCTGTTCATTGGACAAGTGTTGACGCGACTGCTGGAAGTCATACAACAGGGCATCGTTGAGGTCGATGTAGCCCTTGTCCTGGAAGTAGCGGGTGAGCTTGCTCAGCATCAGTTCGTAGAACGTGGTGCCACGGTCGATGCCCTTGACCTGGGTCTGCACCAGTTTGTCCAGGTTGTTGATCGAGGTGTACAGGTTGACCGGTGGATTGAGCAGCAACACGCGCTTGAAGTTGAAGCTGCGCCGGGTTTCATCCAAGTGGCTGACGAACGCGGCATCCAGCGCGCCGAGGCTGTAGCCGGTGAGGTAGAAATCGCTGACCGGCAGGCGGGCTTGTTGCGCGCGAATGGCCTGCATCACGTGATAGAGGTCCTTGGCGTCCTCCTGGCTGACCCCGGGGGTGGCAAAGCGTGAGGCGGCGCTCATGAAGTCCCAGCTGGTCGGGGAGGACAGTTGCACCACATGGAAGCCGGCCTGGTAGAAGAGCTTCTTCAGGTATTCGTTGATGCTGCTGGTATAGGGCGCGCCGGTGCCGGCGATGATGAAGATCAACGGCGCTTCGCGGTCCTGTCGGGCCAGACGGTACTTGAGCTTCTTCACCGGCCAGAAGTTGTCCGGCAAGGTGAACTCACGGTCCGGACGCAGGTTCAGGCTGTAGTCCGATTGCGTGATGTCATCGTCGCTGGGCAACGTCGGGCGTTGCTCCGGCGGGGTGGTGGCGATGGTCGCCTCGAACGGGTTGGTCAGCGGATAGCCATAGCTTGCGGCGTCGATATCCCGCGCTGAAGCGGCCGTAGCCAATAGCAGGCCGCCGAGAAAAGCGGCGAAGCGCCAAGGTCGAAGCATGGTGTCCCCCAGGGAAAGCAAGCAAGGTCGTGCGATATGCAGGCTAGGACCACGACCGTCATGGCAAAGTTGCCAAGGTATTGCGGTCTTTGTCGCGCCAGTTATTGCCGCGCCAGTCTGTGGCGGCGCAGGTTTGTTCTCTGCAACATAGCTGCATGAGGACGATTTTGCCTTGCAATGGCACTTGGGTGATGATGCCCGCTTACCTTTACCGCTTTTGGAGAACAGGATGTCTCGTACCCTGCCGGTGGTTGTCGTGGCCTCGCTCCTGGCGATGTGGCTGGCTGCAAGCTTCGCCGTGCGCTATGGGTTGATGGAGGATGGGCAATGGGTCGGGCTGTGCACAGGGGCCGGGCCGTATTGGCAGTGCCAGGCCCGGTCGCTGCTGGGGTTGACCATTCACCATCAGATCCTGGCCTGGAGCGGCTTGGCGTTGGCGCTGGTGGCGCAGTGGGTGCCGGGGCGGTTGGGGGCTTGGCTGGCGGGACTGGCATTGCTGTTCGGCGTGCCTGCGCTGGTGTTGTATACCGCCAGCATCGCGGTGTTCGCCGTGGTGTTGGCTGGGTTGCGGTTGGTTAGGGCCCGTCGGTAGATCCAGGGTGTGGGCCGATCTCAAGCCCGGCCCACCCGCAAACTCCGCCAAAGGCCCAGCGTCATCACCACCCCAACCAGCGCCCAGCCCCAGGCCTGCTGGTTCTCCAGCCCTTCCCGGTACAATTGCGGCAGCACCCCGCCTCCGACGATCACCGCCAGCAAAGCCACTTCGGCCCGCGCCGCCGCCACCGGCCGCACGGCATACACCAGCGCCGGCAGTGCCAGCGCGGCAGTCGGGAAACTGCGATAGCGCGGGTCGAACACCATCGCTAGCATGCTCACCGCTGCGGCGAACCCTGCCGCCAGCAAGAGCCAGCCAGCCCGGGCCTGGAGCCAGACGAACAGCCGTTGGCGCCAGCCTGCAACGTGCGCCAGGCCAAGTACCCCATGGGCCAGCACCAGCAGGTTCAGTCCCGCCAACGCCAGCGCCCACAGCCATTCCCCGGCGAAGCGTGCATGGGTGCGCATCAGCTCGCCCCACAGGCCCAGGCAAGCGGCGCCGAAGGCCGCCAGCAACGGCAGCAGCAGGGCCGCGCCAAGGCTGGCAGGGCGCCCAGCCAGCCACAGCATCGCCAGCATCAACGCGGTACAGGCGAGCAGCCAGTGGGGCCAATGATGCAGGTTGCTGACGGGGCCTTCGAGCACGCCCTTGTCCTGGCGGTCGGCATCGTACAGACCCCAGTAACCGCCCACCGCGCCTTCATTGGCGCGTTTCCAGGGCTGGTCGAATGCTTCGATCAGGTTGTAGTCCCAACCGTTGGCTTCGGCCATGGCCACGAAACCGCGGATGAAGCGTGCCTCGTTGACCCGGCTGGGCACGGCGGTCTCGCGCTGGCGGCCTTCACTGGGCCAGCCGGTCTCGCCGATGAAGATGCCCTTGGGCGCGAAGCGTGCGGCGAAAGTCCGGCGTACCTCGCCGACATGGGCCAGGGCATCGTCGATCCCTCGCGGATCGTCTTCCCAATAGGGCAGCAGGTGAATGGTCAAGAAGTCCACCGCTGGTGCCACCTGCGGGTGCTGCAACCAGAACTCCCAGACATCGGCGTAGGTCACCGGCACCTTGACCTGGCTTTTGACTTTTCCGATCAGGGCGGCCAAGCGGTCGCCGGTGACTTCCTTGCGCAACAATGCCTCGTTGCCGACGATCACCGCGCTGACCACGTCGGGGTTGGCGTTCGCCGCAGCGATCAGCAGATCCACTTCCTTGTCGGTGTCCACCGGGTTGGCGTTGACCCAGGCGCCCAGCATCACCTTCAGCCCATGCTTGCGCGCCAGCGCCGGAATCGCCTCGAGACCGGTCATCGAATAAGTGCGGATGCACTGAAATCGTTCGGCCAGCAGCGCCAGGTCGGCGTCCATGCGCGCCGGACGCAGGCGAAACGGCTGGTCGAACGGCGACTGGTCCTTGTCGAACGGTGTGTAGGAAGCGCACTGCAGCTTGTGCGTGGGGCTGGCGGCATCGGCCAACTGCACCGGCTTGCCCAGCCCGTACCAGAGCCCTGCGAGCCCGAGCAGGGCGAGCAGGCAGGTCAGCAGGTACGATAGCGACATCTGGCGTGAGGGGGCAGGCATGGGCGTTCCATCGTCGGCGGCAAAACGTTAGATAGTAGCCCGGCGCCAAACCTTTGGCATGCAAGGATCGCGCAGGTTGGGGTAGGAGAACGCCGCTAATGGCATAGTGCTGTCGCAAAGGGTGAGGTTAAGGGTCGCTGCTGGAGCAGGTCGCTTGAGGTGGCAGGCAGATGATGGGGTCTCCAAGACCTGACGAGGGAATGCTTTGATGGCTACTTTTACAAGAATGCGTCGTTTCCTGGGCGTGGGTGCCGCCGTGGTATTGACCATGGGCGCTGCGCAGGCCATGGCCAAGGAAGTCAGCATCGGCTACGTGGATGGTTGGGCCGACAGTGTGGCGACCACCAACGTGGCAGCTGAAGTGATCAAGCAAAAGCTCGGCTATGACGTCAAGCTGCAGGCGGTAGCGGCAGGCATCATGTGGCAGGGCGTGGCCACCGGCAAGCTCGATGCCATGCTGTCTGCCTGGTTGCCGGTCACCCACGGCGAGTACTGGGCCAAGAACAAGGACAAGGTCGTCGACTACGGGGCGAACTTCAAGGACGCCAAGATCGGCTTGATCGTGCCTGAGTACGTCAAGGCAAACAGTATCGCCGACCTCAAGACCGACGACAGCTTCAAGCAGCGTATCGTCGGCATCGACGCAGGCTCGGGTGTGATGATCAAGACCGAGCAGGCGATCAAGGATTACGACCTGACCGGTTACAAACTCCAGGCAAGCTCGGGCGCGGGCATGACCGCCGAGTTGGGACGTGCCTATCCCAAGCAGCAGTCGATCGCTGTCACCGGTTGGGTGCCGCACTGGATGTTCGCCAAGTGGAAGCTCAAGTTCCTCGAAGATCCGAAGGGCGTGTATGGCGCTGCGGAAACGGTCAACAACATCGGCAGCAAGGAGCTGGACAAGAAGGCGCCGGAAGTGGCCGAGTTCCTGAAGAAGTTCCAGTGGCAGTCCAAGGATGAGATCGGCGAAGTGATGCTGGCGATCCAGGACGGTGCCAAGCCGGAAGCGGCGGCCAAGGACTGGGTGGCCAAGCATCCGGAGCGGGTCAAGGAGTGGACCGGCAAGTAATTCCGTAACGAAGGCCAATGTGGACGCCTCGCGGCCGACCCCCGCGGAGGGGCCACATTGGCCTTTTAATGCCTGCCGTAAGGTATTTGGCGCCTGTGAGATCGAGCGCCGCCTCACTCCTCAAGACAAGCACCTGGCGCCCTCCGAAATGCCGCTAAACCCATCCCCCTCTCTTTCTCAACATTCCGTGAAGAGCCTTTTTGTTGTTACCAATCCTGCAAAACACTCTTACATATAAGACTAAGGTCGTCTGGTTGGCGTCCGAAGGCAGCATAAAGTGACAGTGGGTTCTCCCTGATCTGTGCTGCTAGGACAAAAACAATGAACGACAGCATTTACCTCTCGATACAAAACAGCCCGCGCTTCAAGGAGCTGGTCAGCAAACGTGAACGCTTCGCCTGGATTCTCTCGGCGATCATGCTCGGCCTGTACTGCGGCTTCATCCTCCTGATCGCCTACGGTCCCCAGATTCTGGGCGCCAAGCTCAGCCCTGGATCGTCGATCACCTGGGGCATTCCCCTGGGCGTCGGCCTGATCGTCTCGGCATTCGTCCTGACCGCCATCTACGTGCGCCGCGCCAACGGCGAGTTCGATGAGCTGAACAAGGCCATTCTCCAGGAGGCGCAACAATGATTCGCCATTCCAAAACCCTGGCCGCCCTGGCCTGCAGCGTTTTCGCACCCGCCCTGTGGGCCGCCGATGCGCTCACCGGCGAGGTGCAGAAACAACCGCTGAACCTCTCGGCAATCGCCATGTTCGTGGCCTTCGTGGCCTTCACCCTCGGTATCACCTACTGGGCCTCCAAGCGCAACAAGTCGGCGGCGGACTACTACGCCGCCGGGGGCAAGATCACTGGGTTCCAGAACGGGCTGGCCATTGCCGGCGACTACATGTCGGCAGCTTCCTTCCTGGGTATTTCCGCCCTGGTGTTCACCTCTGGCTATGACGGTCTGATCTACTCCATCGGCTTCCTGGTCGGTTGGCCGATCATCCTCTTCCTGATCGCCGAGCGCCTGCGCAACCTGGGCAAGTACACCTTTGCCGACGTCGCCTCGTACCGCCTCGGTCAGAAGGAAATTCGCACCCTCTCGGCTTCCGGTTCGCTGGTGGTGGTGGCGTTCTATCTGATCGCCCAGATGGTCGGTGCCGGCAAGCTGATCGAGCTGCTGTTCGGCCTCGACTACCATGTCGCGGTCATCCTGGTAGGTATCCTGATGTGCCTGTACGTGCTGTTCGGCGGCATGCTGGCGACCACCTGGGTACAGATCATCAAGGCCGTGCTGCTGCTCTCCGGTGCCAGCTTCATGGCGCTGATGGTGATGAAGCACGTCGGCTTCGACTTCAACACGCTGTTCTCCGAGGCGATCAAGGTACACAGCAAGGGCGAGGCGATCATGAGCCCGGGCGGTCTGGTCAAGGATCCGATCTCGGCGTTCTCCCTGGGCCTGGCACTGATGTTCGGTACCGCGGGTCTGCCGCACATCCTGATGCGCTTCTTCACCGTCAGTGACGCCAAGGAAGCGCGCAAGAGCGTGCTGTACGCCACCGGCTTCATCGGCTACTTCTACATCCTGACCTTCATCATCGGCTTCGGCGCGATCCTGCTGGTCAGCACCAACCCAGACTTCAAGGACGCCGCCGGCGCCCTGCTGGGTGGCAACAACATGGCAGCGGTGCACCTGGCCGATGCCGTGGGTGGCAGCATCTTCCTCGGCTTCATCTCGGCAGTGGCCTTCGCCACCATCCTGGCGGTGGTCGCCGGTCTGACCCTGGCTGGCGCTTCGGCGGTTTCCCACGACCTGTACGCCAGCGTCTGGCGCAAGGGCAAGGCCAACGACAAGGATGAGATCCGCGTGTCGAAGATCACCACCATCGCCCTTGGCGTGCTGGCGATCGGCCTGGGCATCCTGTTCGAGAAGCAGAACATCGCGTTCATGGTCGGCCTGGCCTTCTCCATCGCCGCCAGCTGCAACTTCCCGGTACTGCTGCTCTCGATGTACTGGAAGAAACTGACCACCCGTGGCGCCATGATCGGCGGCTGGCTGGGCCTGGTGAGTGCGGTGACGCTGATGATCCTCGGTCCGACCATCTGGGTGCAGATCCTCGGCCACGAGAAACCGATCTACCCGTACGAGTACCCGGCGCTGTTCTCGATGCTCATCGCTTTCGTCGGAATCTGGTTCTTCTCGATCACCGACAAGTCCAAGGCGGCCGACGAGGAACGTGCGCTGTTCTTCCCGCAGTTCGTGCGTTCGCAGACTGGCCTGGGGGCCAGCGGGGCGGTATCTCACTGACCTGCTCTAGCGCTTGAGCGAAACGCCCCGCTTGTCGGGGCGTTTCGCTGTCTGGGCTCTACCGAATAGGCTTCGCTAGGAAATTTCAACAACTCGCTCAGAGGGTTCCCGTATTACTTATGTGGGTAATTGCGAATAATCCGCCCTGTCAACGGCAATGCGCCTGATTGACCGTCAATCAAAGCTTATGTCTACAGGTTTCCAGGAGATTCATTCGTGAAAGCACTCATGCTGGCACTTCCCTTTGCTGTGCTCGCCGCCGGCCCGGCCATGGCCGACGACCCGATCGAGAAACAGGTGTTGATCACCGCCACCGTTCCCACCGCTGCTTTCTACGTCGAACCGGTCGGTGGCAACTGGATGAACGACCCGCAAGACATGGCCTGGAACTCGTTTCAAGGCAGTCTGACCCCCGTGCGCAAGCAACTGCAGGCCAAGAGCACCATCGGCCCGATCACCGCTCACCTGCTGTCGCCAGCCGTGGTCAGCAGTGGTCTGAACGCCATCGATCTGGACGTCAAGATCGGCGACACGGTACTGACCACCAGCGCTACCGAGATCCTGACCGATGTCCAGGCCGCCCCAGGTGCGGTCGTCGACTTCGAAGTCGCGCCGCAAGTACCGGCCGGTGGCTACAAGCCAGGCATCTACCAAGGCCTGGTCAGCATGATGTTTGAAACCGCTGCGCCCTGATCTGGCTGCATACCTTCCTTTTCATCCTTCGTTATCCACCTTCACCTCCTGGCAATGCCCGGGGGTGAGGGCGGATATCGTCTGCAGGTACGGTAATGCCCTTTTCTGCATCTACAAAAACGTTGCTGCTTGTAGCCAGCCTTACCGTGCTGCCAGTCGCAGCCGAGCCGGCTCCCACCGCCATGGGGGTAGTCAGCCAGGCCCAGGGGCTGCCGCGCGAGTTCGAGGAACACTTTTTCGACGTGCCCCTGGCAGTGCGGGTCGACTTGGATGGCCGCTACCTGGGCGATGCCATGGTGGTGCTCAGCCGCGACGAGCGCGTGCAACTGCTGGAGTTCACCGACCACTACGACAGTCGTGAGCCAGAGACCTTGCGCCGGCGTTGGCAGGAGCGCCTGGCGGCGGGGCGCCCATTGGGTAACTGCCAACGAAATTGCCCGGACGGGCTGCGAGCCATTCACTACAGCCTGGTCAACTCGCAGTTGTCACTGCTGACCCATGCCGCTGAACTGGGTGGTGAGGGTCCCCGTTACCATGCCCTGCCGGAGCAGGGCAGTGGCATGCTACTGCGCAACCAGCTCAACGTGGTCAGCGATGGCCGCGACACCAGTGGCATGTACTCGTTGCAAGGCCAGGCAAGCCTGGGCCAGTGGACGACCCTGGCCGATGCGCAGGCCGACAAAGGCAGCATCGCAGGCGAGCAAACCCGCCATCGGGTAAGCCAGTTGTACGCCGAGCGCCTGCACGATGAGCATTTTTTTCGTCTGGGTTATTTCACCCCCGGCGCCCAAGGCCTCACCCGTCAGCCACGGCTGCTGGGGCAAAGTCCCGATACCACGCTTGGACTCATGTTCGGCAGTAGCGACAGCCTGCTGATCGACAATGGCCAGCCCAGTTCCACGCCGATCTACGTCACGCCCAACCGCACTGGCGTAGTGGAGATCTACCGCAATGGCGTGTTGATCAACAGCCAGTCGGTACAGCCCGGCTTGCAGGCGCTGGACACCCGGGTACTGCCCGGCGGCATCTACCAGGTAGAAGTACGTCTGTTGGAAGATGGCCAGGAAACCGCCCGCACCGACGAATTCGTCTACAAGCCCAGCAGTTGGCGCAACCCCGACAGCCGCTGGCGCTACAACCTGTACCTGGGACAGCAGACCAGCCTGTTGAGCAATTGGGATGATCGGCATGATGACAGCCTGAGTGCCGGGGTGTTGAGCAATTACCTGCTGCACCCCCGTGCGGTCCTGGGCCTTTCCGTGCAAAAGGTGGATGAGGCCCTGCAATATGGCACGTCCCTGGATTGGGACGTGCTCGACCGCCTGAAGCTCTACGGCAACGTCTACCGTACCCAGAACCAGGGCAACGGCTATGACTTCCAGGTCATTCACAGCCACGAACTTGGCTCGCTGGTGCTTAGCCACAGCCGTTCATGGTTGGAGTCTGTCAGCCGCCCCACGCACAGCCAAGTGGTGCGCTATAGCGAACAGAGCCAGACCTCATTGCTGTTCACCCGCCGTCTCGACAATCGCAGTACCGCGACCGTGCGCCTTGCCCATAGCTCCGGCGCCGCCAATGGCTTGGGTGTCGATTTGGGTTGGTCCTACTACGGCAAGCTGTTGGGTTCCGATGCCAACTGGCGCCTGAGCCTGTTCGATCGCCCAGGCACGCGCAGCAGTGGCGATGCGCGCAGCGGTGGCGTCAACCTTGCGCTGAGCATGAGCCTGGGTGATCCGGGCGAGCGCATTGCCGCCAGTATCGGCAGCCGCACCGGTTATGACGGAGGGCGCGACCATAACGCTTCATTGTCCTACCAGCGTGATGTCGACATGGGAGCGCTGCGCAGCGTGGGGGCTTCGACCACGGTAGATCGCTACGGCGCTGGGATTGGTGGGAATGCCCAATTCCAGAGCGAGGCCTTGCAGGGCGACGCGTATGCGCAACGCTCTTCCTGGAACGGCCAGGTCAGTGGCGGCCTCAATCTGCAGAGCATCCTCGCTGTTGGCGAAGGCAAGGTCGCGGTCACCGGGCAGTACATGGCCCACGATGCAGGGCTGATCGTGGATGTCGAAAGTGATATCGATGGTCTGCAATTGCGCGCCGATGACGAACATGGCCTGAGCGCCACCCTCCATCCGGGGCGCAACCTGGTGCCGGTGAGCGTCTACAAGTCTGGCTATGTGCAGTTCGACCTCGAGCAAGACCAGCAGGCCGCTGCAGTGATCCAGCCTAGCAGTTTCGACTACCACCTCAACCGTGGCGCTGTGGGGTATCGCACCTTGCGCGTGATGCGCACGGTAACGGTGCTCGGTCGCTTGCTCGACAGCCACGGCCAACCCATGCATGGGGCGCAGGTCATCAACCATGCCAGCCGCAGCGTGAGCGAGGCGGGTGGGCATTTTGCCGTGGAAATGAGCGAATCGCAGCCCACGCTGGAGGTGCGCAAGGGCGGTACTGCCGTGTGCCTGCTGGAGTTGGACTTCAAGCATCTGACGCGAGAAGGCGATGTATTGCTGGCAGGGGATGTGTCATGCCGGCCTGAGGGTGTGGCGAAGGCGCAAGGGACGGTAAAGGGGAGCAATACTTGAAAATGTTCAACGTACACTGGTGGGTATTCTGGCTCGTGCTGCTCTGTGGTGGATGGCCCCTGCACGGCAGCGCGGTCGAGGTGGATGTACTGATGCGCTATCGTGGTGATCCTGCTGGGCGATTCGAGAACATGACGCCACGTGCGACTTTTTGCGCGATCTGGCCACACCGCTGCACGGATGACCCGTACTTCGCCGTGCTCGACCTGCCCATCACGTACCAAAAGTACAACGTCGGTAACGACAGCGATTTTCGTAACCGTCACTACGTGCAAATGCCAGCTGGGCGAACCGTGGAAGTGGTCAATGAAACGGGCCGCAGTTACCGCATCGACTTCAGCTTCACGGATATCCACCAGGAACTGATTTTCCTGTCCAATTCGATGTGGGCCCAAGGGGAGGGCGGATGCGATCATATCGAATCCGTGCGCTACAACTCTAAAATCCTGTTTCTCTGGAAGCTCAAGCAGCCCATGGCCCCTGAGGCCTGTTATGACAACATCTGGAACATTCGCCAGACGGCTGAGGTGACGGTCAAGAGTTTCGGTGTCCGGTTCAGGCTGAACATGCCGCGCCCTGTGGGTATGCAACAGGGCATCTACCGGGGTTCCTTGGACTACACCATTGGTCCAGGCGGGGATTTCGACTTCGGCAATGCGGTCACTGATCTCAACGATACGCGGCTGACGATCAATTTCGAATTGGACGTACAACACGATCTCTATCTCGAGTTCCCGGCTGGCTCTGACCGGGCCGTGCTCGAACCCCCGGGCGGCTGGATGGCCTGGCTGGGCGGACGCGGTACGCCAGGCAAGCTCTATCGCGACCTGCCGCTGCGAATCTCGACTACCGGGCCTATGCGGGTCTACAAGCGCTGCGAGTACGAATTGGGCGATCAATGCGGCATTCGTGAAAGTGCAGGGCACCTGGTTGGCGTAGACGTCTCGCTTACCCTGCCGAGGGGCTTGCAGCAGAGCGGCCGTCCTATCGAGCGGTTGCTGATTCCCACGCGCCAGCCCGCCGCGTTGCTCATCGAGCCGGTCACCACTGTATGGCGGCAGACGGGCCAACTGCACTTCGAGATCGCCGGTAGCAGTGTGCCGCCCATGCTCGCCCACCCGGGCAGCCACTACCAGGGCTTGGTCACGGTGGTGTTCGAGGCAGATATATAGCGGTGCGACTTGTCATTAGGAAATTTCGACAAGAGATAGGGACGTTTCCTGCAGTTTGTGTGCACGGATTGTGATCACAATGCGCGCGATGATGTTGATTGGCTATCAAGGATGGCCGTCTTGGAGAATGAACGGATGAAGCTGTTGCGAGTGCTTTGCCTTGCGCTGACGCCTTGCCTGGCACAGGCAGGGCCGGAGCTTAACGTCGGCGGGCTGTACGACTACCTTGAAGAAGGCAGGAGCACCTTGCTCAAACGCATACGCAACGGCGGTGATGCCACCGCCTTCGTGAAGGTGAGCGTGGTCGAACTGGTCTACGAAGGCGAAGGCCCGCCCCGTGAAGTGCCCGTGGACGGGCTGGCCATGGCGCAGCGGGGTTTGGTGGTTAGCCCCGCACGGCTGATCGTGCCGGCCCATGGCATGCAGGCGGTGCGCCTGTTGTACCGGGGGCAACGCGACCGGGAGCGTTACTACCGGCTACGGTTCATTCCGGTGCTGCCCGAGACGGGCGATGGTTTTGCCGTGGATGACCAGCAGGCGCAGGACTACCGCGACAGCCTCAAGGCAGGCGTCAACCTGCTGGCGGGCTACGGCACCCTGTTGTTCGTACGCCCCGACGACACCCGCTACCAGACCTCGGTCAGCCGCAAGGCCGGCGCATTGACCGTGAGCAACCAAGGCAACACGACCGTGGTGCTCGATCACTTCCGCCAGTGCCAGAGCCTCGACCAGCAATGTGAACCGGCCACCAAGCACCACCTGCTGCCCGGTCGTAGCCGCAGGTTCGAAGGCGAGGCCGCCAAGGTGCATCAGTTCGAGCTGCACGAAGGCGCCAACCGCAAAGCCATGGTGCTGGAGGGCTGACCTCCGGTGCCTCCAGGTGTCAGCCAAGCGAGGACATGCATGAACAGAGCATTGGTGGTCGACGACCATCCTTTCATCCGTGCCACGGTGTGCACGCTGTTGCGCCGCGAGCGCCTGGAAGTCATCGGTCAGGCCGCCAATGGCATGGAGGCGGTGCACATGGCCCGAGAACTGGCGCCGGACATCGTCATCCTCGACATCAGTCTGCCTGGGCTGGATGGCATGGAAGTCATCGCGCGGATCCAGCGCCTGGAGCGTCCGGTGAAGATCCTCGTGTTGACCTCGCACCAGGCCGAAGCCTATTGCCTGCGCTGCATCCAGGCCGGGGCTGCCGGGTTCGTGTCCAAGACCAACGACCTGGATGAGCTGAGCAAGGCGGTGCGCGCGGTGCTGTCGGGCTTCACCTATTTCCCGGACGTGCCGCGCAGTTCGGTGAACAGCCAGGAGCGGCGCGCCACCGATGCACAGCGCATCGCCCGGCTCAGCGACCGTGAGCTGATGATCCTGCAGCACCTGGCCCGCGGGCTGAGCAACAAGGCCGTCGGAGACGCCATGCTGCTCAGCAACAAGACGGTCAGTACCTACAAGGGGCGTCTGCTGGAAAAGCTGTGCCTCAACTCCCTGATCGACCTGGCGGATTTCGCTCGTCGCAACCAACTGATCTGACCGTGCGTGCAATCTGGCTGCTGGTGCTGTGTTGTGTGTATGCCATGCCCGTCCTTGCGGCGCCGCAGGTCCACGGTCGTGCGGTCTTCGAGGGGGCGCCCGCCGAGCCGAGCAGCGGTGATCTGCGCTGGCTGTGGCGCCAGCGGGTGTTGCGCCTTGGCGTGTTGGGCAACGATCAACCGCCGCTGGATATCCTTGGCACTGGACGCGCCTACGAAGGCATCACCGCCGATTATGCAAAGCTGCTGGCCGAACACCTGCGTCTGGACCTGCAGGTGCAGGTGTTCGGCTCGTTCGACGCGGCGGTCGCGGCGTTGCGCGAGGGCACGGTCGACCTGCTTGGCTCGGTCACCACCGAGCAGGCGTTGCGGGCTGGCTTGCGTCCCTCGTCGCCGTATGCCGAAGACCTGCCGGTGCTGCTGGCCCAGGAGCGGTCGGCGGTCAGCGAGGGACCGGCACCGCTGCGCCTGGTGATGGTCGACGGCTATCGCAGCGCCGAGCAGGTCAACCAGCACTTCCCCCGCGCCGACCTGCAGGTGCATCCCACCGCCTTCAGTGCCTTGGCCGCACTGGCCCTCGGTCAAGCCGACTTGTACCTGGGCAATGCCCTCATCGCACGCTACCTGCAGGGACGCAGCCCGTTCAGCGGGGTGGAGGAAATCGGCGAGGCCGGTCTGCCGGGGCAGGGGCTTGGCTTTGCCATACTCGACAACGGCACGCCACTGGCGCGGTTGGTGGAGGCGGTGCTGAACGATATCGGCGCGGACCAACGCGCGCGCATCCAGAAACGCTGGAGCCCGGAGGCGAGCCTGGTGCGTTCGGCCCGGACGGTGCGCTTGACTGCGGATCAGCGGCGCTGGCTGGCTGCCAATCCCAAGGTGCGGGTTCTGGTGGATGATCAGTTGCTGCCGCTGAGCTACCGCGACAGCAAGGGTCAGTTGCGGGGACTCACACTGGACGTGCTGCAACTGATCACCCGGCGCACGGGCCTGGAGTTCGATGTCCAGACCGGGACAGGGGTCGAGCAGATGATCGGCCAGGTGGCCCAGGGCCAGGCGCAACTGATCGCTGGATTACCCTACAGCGACAGCCTGGCACAGCGCCTGGGTTTCAGTCGCGCCTACCTCGCTGCTTCACGGGTGCTGGTCAGTCGCACGGGCGCACGAGCGCCGGCCAGCCTCGAGCAACTGGCCGGTAGGCAAGTGGCGCTGGTCTGGGGCAGTGCCATGGTGCAACTGATGCACGAGCGTTACCCGCAGGTGCGCCAGCGTTTGCTGCATAGCCCGCTGCAAGCCTTGCACGCCGTCGCCGATGGCCAGGTCGACGCTGCTCTGCTGACCCTCGATGACGCACGCCCTCTGGTTGCGCGCTGGTATCCAGGGCAGTTGCAGATCAGTGCCAGTCTGGCGGTGCCGCCAGCGCACTTCGCCCTGGCCGGCGCCCGAGGTGCCAGCGAATTGCTGGGCATCATCGACAGCGCGCTGTTGAGCCTTACGCCCCATGAGACCGCCGCGCTGGTCCGGCGTTGGCGCAACCCGATGGTGGTTCCCGACAATGGTTGGTCACGCCACCGGAGCAAGGTGCTGCTGGGTTTCGGCATTGCGTCCTGTCTGTTGCTGGTGGCTTTGCTGTGGATTCGCTATCTGCGCCGCCTGCAGGTGCGGTTGCGGCGGGCCAGGCGGGCGGCGGACGCGGCCAACCAGGCCAAGACCGAGTTCCTCGCCACCATCAGCCACGAGATACGGACGCCGCTGCATGCAGTGCTGGGTATGCTCGAACTGGCCCAGCGCAAGGCGGCCCAGGGCGTGCCCGATCATCAGGCCCTGGAGGTCGCCACCGAGGCGGCACGCGGGCTCAAAGAGCTGATCGGCGACATTCTCGACATCACCCGCATCGAGACCGGGCACTTGCAGCTTGCGCCGCAACAGGTGCGGGTGAGCGAGTTGGTCGGACGGGTGGTGCAGTTGTTCGAGCAGTTGGCCCGCGGCAAGGGCCTGGAGCTGCAGATGCAGTCCCAGGGGGCGGTGGGGGCTGAAGTCATGCTCGATCCTTTACGTTTCAAGCAAGTGCTGGCCAACCTGCTGAGCAATGCGATCAAGTTCACCCAGCGTGGGCGGATCCTGGTCAGCTTGCAGGCGCAGCCGGCAGACGGGCAGCTCGATGTCGTACTGCGGGTCAAGGACAGTGGTGTCGGCATCGCCGCCAGTGAGTTGGCAGCCCTGGGCCAGCCGTTCCGCCAGGCCAGTAACCATTGCCAGTCGCCTCGCACCAGTACCGGTCTGGGTCTGAATATCAGTCGCAAGCTCTGCCAGCTGATGGGCGGCCAACTGCTCGTGCGCAGCACATTGGGCGAGGGTACCGAGGTGCAGGTGCAGCTCAAGCTGCCGTTGCTGCCAGGCACCGGCCCACCCCCAGGGCCAACCGTGGCGCAGGTCGAACCCGGCGTACGGTTGCGGGTGCTGGTGGTCGACGACTATCCGGCCAATCGGCAGTTGTTGGAGCAGCAACTGGCCTATCTGGGGCATCGCTCCCAGGTCGCGGAAGATGGCGCGCAGGCCCTGCGTCTATGGCTCAAGCAGCCGTTCGATGTGGTCATCAGCGATTGCAACATGCCGATTCTGGATGGCCATGGCTTGTCCCGGGCCATCCGTCTGCATGAGCGACGCCATAGGCGGCCTCGCTGTCGGCTGATCGGCCTGACCGCCAGCGCCCAAGAGGTGGATCGCCGACGCGGCTGCGAGGCCGGGATGGATGAGTGCCTGTTCAAACCACTGGACCTCGACAGCCTGAGCCAGGCCCTGGCCAGGGTGCGACCAACGGGGCATGCCAGTGGTCAGGAGATCTTGCTCAACCTTGCGCACCTGCGGCGTCTGGTCGGCAACGACGAAGCCGCGCTCAGGGCGTTGCTCGGCGACTTGCGCGCCAGCAACCACGAAGACTTGTTGCGCCTGCAAAACCTCGGCGATGAGCCTGAGGCCCTGGCGCCGCTGGCCCATCGCATCAAGGGATGCGCTCGCATTGCACGGCTCGAGGCGCTGGTGGCGTTGTGCGAACAGGTGGAGCGCTGTTGCCACGCCGAACCGTTCGACCAGGCCGCGCTCGGCCTGGCGGTCAGTGCCATGGGAGACGCCATGCGCCGTCTCGAACAGCAGCTCGACCGCCACGCCGGGCAGGACCTGGCAGGGTCATATCATCCCGAGCAACAACAGTACCAGCAGGACCACCAGCACCGCGCCGACGATGCCGGATGGGCCGTAACCCCAGCTGCGCGAGTGCGGGAAGACCGGTAAGCCACCAATCAACAGCAGGATCAGGATGATGATGAGAATCGTGGTCATGGCGAAATCCTTGCGTGGTTGAGGGTCAAGGGCCTGGTATCGCTGGCCTCTTGATAAATCGGACTGGCGCCGCTTGGGAAAGATTCCATTTTGTGTGGCGTCGTGCGGGCCTGTTCGCTGGCTGCGGCGAGTCATGGCTGCCCATTCACTACCCTGATGAATCCTGCTTCGCTCCCAGGCCTTGTTTAGACTCAAGCCACACCCCCACAAGACAAGGCCCTGCCACCATGCAAAACCGCATCATGATCACCGGCGCCGGTTCCGGCCTCGGTCGCGAGATCGCCCTGCGCTGGGCGCGCGAGGGTTGGCGCCTGGCGCTGGCCGACCTCAACGAGCCGGCCCTGCGCGAAACCCTCGAACAGGTACGCGCCGCCGGTGGCGATGGCTTCACCCAGCGTTGCGACGTGCGCGACTACAGCCAGCTGACCGCCCTGGCCCAGGCCTGCGAGGCGAACTTCGGGGGCATCGACGTGATCGTCAACAACGCCGGAGTGGCCTCGGGCGGCTTTTTCGCCGAGCTGTCGCTGGAGGACTGGGACTGGCAGATCGCGGTCAACCTGATGGGCGTGGTCAAGGGCTGCAAGGCTTTTCTGCCACTGCTCGAACGCAGCAAGGGGCGTATCGTCAACATCGCCTCCATGGCCGCGCTGATGCAGGGGCCGGGCATGAGCAACTACAACGTCGCCAAGGCCGGGGTGCTGGCGCTGTCAGAGAGCCTGCTGGTAGAGCTGCGGCAATTGGAAGTGGCGGTGCACGTGGTGTGCCCGTCGTTCTTCCAGACCAACCTGCTCGACTCCTTCCGCGGCCCTGACCCGGCGATGAAGGCCCAGGTCGGCAAGCTGCTGCAAGGTTCGCCGATCAGCGCCGCGCAGATCGCCGATTACATTCACCAACAGGTGGCTGCGGGCGAATTTCTGATCCTGCCCCATGAAGCCGGGCGTGATGCCTGGATGCTCAAGCGTCAGGCGCCTGAGCGGCTGTACGACGAGATGGCGGAGATGGCCATGAAGATGCGTGGCAAGGCCCAATCTCGCTGATTGTAGGGCGCGTCTGTAGGTTGTTTTACCTACTTTCGTGGGATCGGTCTCTTTCGCTCTGGAGGTGTTGAGTCAGCCCACCTGCTCCCTGCAGCCTCCACTTTTTTCCCCAGGTAGGAGGAGTGGAGCATGCTGGTAATCGGGCGAGAAGTGGGCGAGCGCATCGTCATCGATGGCGACATCGTGATCATGGTGGTCGAGTCGCGTGACGGCATGGTACGCCTGGGCATCACCGCCCCGAGGGAGGTGCCGGTGCACCGTAGCGAGGTCTACCAGCGGATCAAGGCGGGAGAGGTGTTCAAAGCCAAGGTCAAGCCTTAGTCGAGCAGTTCGCCGGGCACGTCGTGCTTGGCCAGCAGTTGGCACTGCTGGCTCTCGGGATCGAACAGGATGAACGCCTGACCCTTGGCCAACGCCTGGCGAACCCGCAGTACGCGGGTTTCCAGGGGCGTGTCGTCGCCGTTGTCGGTGCCATCTCGGGTGACGAAGTCTTCGATCAGGCGGGTCAGGGTCTCGGCTTGCAGTTGGTCGTAGGGAATCAGCATGGGCGTGGGCAAGGTCTCGTTGAATGGCGCCATCCTACGCGAATACGACTGTCTAGGTCTTGTTCCCCACCAGACTGTCCACCGGCGGCACTCGCGTGTCGCTCTCCATCTGCGCGTCGTGCTCCAGTTGATGGCTGAAGCGTTCGAGCGACGCACTGGTCGGATTCGAATCGCTGGCGAACACCGGCGGGCTGAGCAGGTAGCCTGCCAGCAGACGGCTGAGGGTGGCCAGGCTGTCGATATGGGTACGCTCGTAGCCATGGGTGGCGTCGCAGCCGAACGCTACCAAGGCGGTGCGAATGTCGTGTCCGGCGGTTACGGCCGAATGGGCATCGCTGAAGTAGTAGCGGAACACATCCCGGCGTACCGGCAGCTCGCGCTCTTCGGCCAGCTTCAGCAGGTGGCGCGACAGATGATAGTCGTAGGGGCCGGAGGAATCCTGCATGGCCACGCTCACGGCGTGTTCGCTGGAGGCCTGGCCAGGTGCGACCGGGGCGATGTCGATGCCGACGAATTCGCTGACGTCCCAGGGCAGGGCCGCGGCGGCGCCAGAGCCGGTTTCCTCGGTGATGGTGAATAACGGATGGCAGTCGATCAGTGGCTGGCGGCCACTTTCCACCACGGCCTTGAGTGCTGCCAGCAGGGCGGCCACACCGGCCTTGTCATCGAGGTGGCGGGCGCTGATGTGGCCGCTTTCGGTGAACTCGGGCAAGGGGTCGAAGGCGACGAAATCGCCCACGTTGATCCCCAGCGCTTCACAGTCGGCGCGGGTGGCGCAGTAGGCGTCCAGGCGCAGTTCGACGTGTTCCCAGCTAATCGGCATCTGGTCGATGGCGGTGTTGAAGGCATGCCCGCTGGCCATCAGGGGCAGCACGCTGCCGCGATAAACACCGGTATCGGTGAACACGCTGACCCGGCTGCCCTCGGCGAAGCGGCTCGACCAGCAACCTACCGGCGACAGGCCCAGGCGGCCATTGTCCTGCAGTTGGCGTACGCTGGCGCCGATGGTGTCCAGGTGCGCCGAAACGGCGCGGTCTGGCGAACTCTGCCGGCCCTTGAGGGTGGCGCGAATCGTCCCGCGGCGGGTCAGCTCGTAGGGAATGCCCAGCTCGTCCAGGCGCTCGGCGACGTAGCGCACGATGGTGTCGGTGAAGCCGGTGGGGCTGGGGATGGCGAGCATCTCCAGGAGCACCTGTTTCATGTATTCGAGATCGGGTTCGGGGTGTCGTTCGGACATGGGGACTCCTCGATTATTGCGGTGGCTTCTTCGCGGGCAAGCCCGCTCCCACAGGTAATTCACGACCTTAAGGTCGGTGGCGTTCCTGTGGGAGCGGGCTTGTCCCGCGAAGAGGCCCTCATTGACTCACGCCAAGGCCCGGCTATGGGGAAACAGCAGGTCGACAAATCGCTCGGCGGTCGGCTGTGGCTCATGGTTGGCCAACCCGGCCCGTTCGTTTGCCTCGATGATCACGTACTCAGGCTGCTCGGCATCGCGCACCATGAAGTCCAGGCCGACCACCGGGATCTCCAGGGCACGCGCCGCCCGCACGGCGGCATCGGCCAGCACCGGGTGCAGACGCTCGGTGACATCCTCCAGGGTGCCGCCGGTGTGCAGGTTGGCGGTACGCCGCACGGCCAGGCGCCGACCGGGCTCCAGCACATCGTCGTAACTCAGCCCGGCCGCGCGCAGGGTGCGCTCGGTTTCGTCATCCAGCGGAATGCGGCTTTCGCCCCCGGTGGCGGCCTGGCGGCGCCGACTCTGCGCCTCGATCAGCTCACCGATGCTGTGCTTGCCATCCCCGACCACCTGAGCCGGGTGACGAATGGCCGCCGCCACCACTTCGAAGCCGATCACCACGATGCGCAGGTCGCTGCCGGCATGGAAGCTTTCGAGCAGCACCCGGCTATCGAACTGGCGCGCATGCTCCACTGCCTGAATGACGTCCTCGATGGACTCCAGACCCACCGCTACGCCCTGGCCTTGCTCGCCATCCACCGGCTTGACCACGATCGAGCCGTGCTCGTCGAGAAACGCCAGGTTGTCGTCGGCATTGCCGGCCAACTGCTGGGCCGGCACTTGCAGACCGGCATTGTGCAGCGCTTGGCGGGTCAGGCGTTTGTCCTGGCACAGGGTCATGGTCACGGCACTGGTCAGGTCGCTCAGCGACTCGCGACAGCGGATGCGCCGGCCGCCCAGGCTGAGGGTGAACAAACCGCCCACGGCGTCGTCCACCTGCACCTCGATGCCGCGGCGCAACGCCTCGTCGACGATGATCCGTGCATAGGGGTTGAGCTCCGCTTCAGGGCCTGGGCCGAGGAACAGCTGCTGGTTGATGCCGTTCTTGCGCTTGACCGCGAAGGTCGGCAGGTTGCGAAAACCCAGCTTTTCATACAGACGCTTGGCCTGGCGGTTGTCATGCAGCACCGACAGGTCGAGGTAGGCCAGGCCGCGGCTCATGAAATGCTCGATCAAGTGGCGCACCAGCACTTCGCCGACGCCGGGACGGGTGCACTGCGGATCCACCGCCAGGCACCACAAGCTGCTGCCGTGCTCGGGATCGTCGAAGGCCTTGCTGTGGTTCAGGCCCATCACGCTGCCGATGACGGCGCCGCTGTCCTCGTCCTCGGCCAGCCAATACACCGGGCCACCGAGGTGGCGCGGGGTGAGCAGTTTGGGGTCGACCGGCAGCATGCCCCGGGCTTGGTACAGGGTGTTGATCGCCTGCCAGTCTGCTTCGGTGTGCGCCCGGCGCACACGAAAACCACGGAACACCCGTTGCGCCGGGCGGTAGTCGGTGAACCACAGGCGCAGGGTATCGGAAGGATCGAGAAACAGCTGTTGCGGCGCCTGGGCCAGCAATTGCTGGGGAGCGGCCACGTACAGCGCGATGTCACGCTCGCCGGGCTGCTCGGCCAGCAGCTCCCCGGCCAGGGTGGCCGGGTCGGGGTAGGTGTGGCCGATCAGTAGCCGACCCCAGCCGCAGTGCAAGGCACGCGGCTGGTCGTGCGGCTCGCTGCCATCGCCGGCCAGCCGCGCTTGCAGACGCTCGTAGGACGGCGCCTGGCCGCGCAACAGGCGCTGACCGTAAGCGATCTCATGGGCTTTCATCGGTCAGATTCCTTGTTCGCTGAGCCACAGGTTCAGGGCCGCCAATTGCCACAGCTTGGAGCCGCGCAGAGGGGTGAGCTGGCCGTGTGGGTTGCTCAGCAGTCGGTCGATCATCGCCGGATTGAAAATGCCACGGTCCTGGCTCGGGTCGGTCAGCAGTTCGCGGACCCAACCCAGGGTCGCACCCTCCAGGTGCTTGAGGCCAGGCACCGGGAAGTAGCCCTTCTTGCGGTCGATGACCTCATGGGGGATGACCCGCCGTGCGGCTTGCTTGAGCACATGCTTGCCGCCGTCGGGCAGCTTGAAGCGCCCTGGAATACGTGCCGACAGTTCGGCCAGGCGGTAGTCGAGGAATGGCGTGCGCGCTTCAAGGCCCCAGGCCATGGTCATGTTGTCGACACGTTTGACCGGGTCGTCGACCAGCATCACCGTGCTGTCCAGGCGCAGTGCCTTGTCCACTGCTTCCGGCGCGCCGGGGCGGGCGAAATGCTCGCGGACGAAATCACCGGCAGCGTCGGTTTCCAGCAGCCACGGGGCTTGCACGGTGTCGCGGTATTCGGCGTGGCTGCGGTCGAAGAACGCGTCGCGATAAGCAGCGTAAGGGTCGGCGGCGCCATCGACCTGCGGATACCAGTGGTAGCCGGCGAACAGTTCGTCGGCACCCTGGCCGCTCTGCACGCCCTTGCAATGCTTGGCCACTTCTCGCGACAGCAGGTAGAAGGCGATGCAGTCGTGGCTGACCATCGGTTCGCTCATGGCGCGGAAGGCCGCGGGCAATTGCTCGATGATCTCGTGTTCGGCGATACGCAGTTGATGGTGGCGGGTGCCATAGTGCTTGGCGATCAGGTCGGAGTACTGGAACTCGTCGCCGCGCTCGCCGCCGGCATCTTCGAAGCCGATCGAGAAGGTGGACAGGTCGTCGACCCCCACGTCACGCAGCAAGCCGACCAGCAGGCTCGAATCGACGCCACCGGAGAGCAGCACGCCGACGTCGACCGCTGCGCGCTGACGGATCGCCACGGCATCGCGGGTGGCATCGAGCACGCGGGTGGTCCAGCCTTCCAGGTCGAGTTCACGCTCGTCCGGGTTGGGGCCGTATTGCAGTTCCCACCAAGTCTGGCGCTCGACCTCACCGTGCCGGTCGATGCGCATCCAGGTGCCGGGTTCGAGCTTCTGCACATAGGCCAGCAGGGTGCGCGGCGCCGGCACCACGGCGTGGAAGTTGAGGTAGTGATTGAGTGCTACCGGGTCGAGCACCGGGTCGATGTCGCCACCCTTGAGCAGTGCCGGCAGGGTCGAGGCGAAACGCAGGCGTTCGCCGTTGCGCGACAGGTACAGCGGTTTGACGCCGAGGCGGTCGCGAGCCAGGAACAGGCGTTGGGTATCGCGTTCCCAGATGGCCAGGGCGAACATGCCGTTGAGCTTGGGCAGCAACGCGGCGCCCCAGGCGTGGTAGCCCTTGAGCAGCACTTCGGTGTCGCCGTCGGACCAGAAGGTATAGCCCAGGTCCTGCAGTTCCTGGCGCAGCTCGGGGAAGTTGTAGATGGCGCCATTGAACGCCAGCGACAGGCCCAGGGTGTTGTCGACCATCGGCTGGGCCGAGCCGTCGGACAGGTCCATGATCTTCAGCCGGCGATGGCCGAGGGCGATCGGGCCCTGGCTATGGAAGCCCCAGGCGTCGGGGCCGCGGGGTGCCAGATGATGGGTTATTCGCTCCACCGCGGCCAGGTCGGCCGGGCGTGGGGCTTGATCGATGGGGGTGAAACGTAACTCTCCTGCTAATCCGCACATAAGTCCTTACCGGTTTTTCCGTTGGGGAGGTGGTGTCCCTTACAGGGTACCTTAAGAAACTGACCTATATGCAACCGGGGAGTTTTAGATCGATCTGTTATAAGCAGGAGAGGGCTATGGGGTTGGTGGTTGTTGAGATTGCGTAGTGGATCGCGGGGTGTTCGCTTGAGAGGTGGGGGGGGGGGGGGGGGGGGGGGGGGGGGGGCGCCGAACACACCAACACCCCAACCACCCCCCCCCAAACACGCAACAACAAACATCAAAATCAAACACAAGAAAGGGCTGGG
>NZ_JAHWIW010000047.1:0-36971 GCF_025377065.1 Pseudomonas sp. HD6422
AGGGCGCGCAGTTCGCACGCCTCGCTATCCCTCCCCGCACTAAAGTACGGGGTATCTCGCGGAGAAAACCGATGAGCGTGATACCCAACCTGGAAGGCCAGGCCAATGCCCTGGTCTGCGGCGCCAGCCGTGGCATCGGGCTGGCGCTGTGCGCCGAACTGCTGGCCAGGGAGGATGTCAGCCAGGTCTGGGCGGTGGCACGCAACGCCCAGCGCTGCGATGCCCTCACCGCCCTGGCCCGCACGCATGCCGGCCGCCTGACGCTGCTCGACTGTGACGCCCGTGACGAAACGGCCCTGGCAAACCTGGCAGCGGAACTGGGCAGGACCTGCCGGCATCTGCACCTGGTCATCAGCACCCTGGGCATACTCCATCAGGAAGGCGCCAAACCGGAAAAGTCCCTGCTGCAGCTGGACCTGGCCAGCCTGCAGGCCAGTTTCACGACCAACGCCCACGCCCCCATCCTGCTGCTCAAGCACCTGCTGCCCCTGCTGCGCAAGGCACCCAGCACCTTCGCCGCACTCTCGGCCAGGGTCGGTTCGATCAGCGACAACCGGCTAGGCGGCTGGTACAGCTACCGGGCCAGCAAGGCAGCGCTGAACCAGTTGCTGCACACCGCAAGTATCGAGCTGAAACGCCTCAACCCGGCGTCCACGATACTGGCACTTCACCCAGGGACCACCGACACAGAGCTGTCCCGACCCTTCCTGGGCAATGTGCCTGAAGGCAAGCTGTTCGAACCGGCGTTCGCGGCGCAGTGCATCCTCGACTTGGTGGCACGGCACGGGCCGGCGGACAGCGGCGGATTCTGGGGATGGGATGGTCGACCGATCGATTGGTGACCACAGCAATTTCGGAAAAGCCTGATGGCCGAGCGGTAGCGAGGCGCGCCCGGTTCGGCCACAATCGCTCGCTTCACTCGGCGCCGGAATGCCCTCCCATGCTCACCACACTCGCCATCGGCAACTACCGCTCGATCAACCATCTGGTGCTGCCGCTGGGCCAGCTCAACCTGGTGACTGGCGCCAACGGCAGCGGCAAGTCCAACTTGTACAAGGCCTTGCGTCTACTCGCCGAAACCGCCCAAGGCGGCGTGGTCGAAGCGCTGGCCCGTGAAGGTGGACTGGATTCGACCTGGTGGGCCGGACCGCAGGCGAGTCCGCGCATGCACCGCGGCGACGTCCCCATCCAGGGCCAGCAGGCCAGCGAGGCCAGGCGCCTGCGCTTGGGCTTCGCCACCGAAGATTTCGGCTTCGCCATCTCCCTCGGCCTGCCGATTCCCCTGCCCTACCCCAGTGCCTTCATGCTCGACCCCGAGATCAAGCGTGAAGCTATCTGGGGCGCTGGGGCCTACCGCCCCTCATCTTTGCTGGTGGAGCGCAAAGGGGCGGTGGTGCGCGCCAGGAACGATGAGGGCTGGACGCTACTCGACCAACACGCCGACAGCGGCGAAAGCTTCTTCAACATCGTCGGACGCCCGCGCCAGGCGCCGGAGATCGGTGAACTGCGGGCATTCATCAACAGCTGGCGCTTCTACGATCATTTTCGCATCGACCGCGAGGCGCCCTGCCGCCAGCCGCAATTGGGAACCCGCTCCCCGGTGTTGCACCACGATGGGCGAAACCTCGCGTCGGCGTTGCAGACCATCATCGAGATCGGCGACGTCGAAGACCTCAACGAGGCCCTGGAAGACGCTTTTCCCGGCAGCCGCCTGGAAATCGATGCGCCGCCTGGCGGCTTGTTCAGTGTGCGCCTTCACCAGCACGGGCTGTTACGACCACTGGCCGGCGCCGAACTGTCGGACGGCACTCTGCGCTATCTGCTGTTGATGGCCGCCCTGCTGACACCGCGACCGCCGTCGCTGATGGTGCTCAACGAACCGGAAACCAGCTTGCATGCCGACCTGCTCCCGGCGCTGGCCCGCTTGATCATTCGCGCCTCGCAGCGCAGTCAGGTCTGGGTGGTATCGCACAGTCGGCACTTGATCGAGGCACTTTCGGCTTGCGCCGACTGCAATGTGCTGGAGCTTCAAAAGCATCAGGGGCAAACCCAGCTGCGCGGTGTCGGCTTGCTGGACGAACCCCTGTGGCGCTGGCCGGACTGAGCGCGGCATCGGTCTACGGGTTCTGATCCCGCGGTGGCGAAACGGCCGATCAGTGACCAGGCTTGCTTGGCGACAAGTGTCATCTAAAGTTTTCCTTCACAGCATCGGCGTGTGCTTCACATTCAACTTGCCGACATGTCGTGAAAAGAGAATTGCCCACACCTGCCTCCGGAATTCAGCGGGGCTACCCTCCTGCTACTGTGTAAAAACACTACTGGCAGTTGCCCTAACCGGTACAGCGCTTCGCTCAAAAGAAGCCTGGTCGTACTCTTTGCATTGCCCGGCGGTGGCGCCACCTGGCGCGTCTGAGATGTCAGGCAATGGCGACCGATCATCGTGAGGAAGGAGAAGCTGCATGAACACCCGGACATTGGCCACATCGCTGTGCCTTGCAACGCTCATGCTGCAAGGTTGCGCCAGCAAATACGTGGAGTCCGACCAGTACTCGGGCTTTCTCAAGGACTACAGCCTGCTCAAGGAAGACCAGTCGCCTTCGGGGGCTCCGGTGATGCGCTGGATCAAACCGGGCATCGATGCCAAGCGCTACACCAGTGTCTATATCGAACCCAGCCAGCTCTACCCCAAGCCGCAGCCGACCGAGAAAGTGCCACAAGCGACCTTGCAAGGCATTACCCAGTACTACGACCAGACCCTGAAGAATCACTTCTCCCAAGTACTGCCACTGGCCAGCAGCCCAGGCCCACGCGTGCTGGTGGTACGCCCGGCGATTACCGCTGTGAGCGCCGAGACCAAGGGCCTGCGCCCGTATGAGGTGATCCCGATCGCGCTGATCGCCGCGGGTATCAGCACAGCGACAGGCATCCGCGACCAGGACACCAGCATCGCCACCGAGGCGGCGTTCCTCGACGGCGACAACAACCAAGTGGTGGCCGAAGTGGTTCGCAAAGGTGCGGGCGCGGACCTGGAAAATTCGTCCCAGACGATGCAGGCGAAAGATGCCAAGGCGGTACTCGATGGCTGGGCCAAGGACATGGTCAGCTCCTTCCAGGCCTTGAGAAAATAGGCGACCCCCATTCAGTGCGGGTGACCGGCGCGGAGTGAGCCGGCACACCCGCACCTATCGAGGCGCGATTCCATGGACAGCATTCGCGGCAATACTGTGCTGCAATTTGGCCAAGCACCGATCGAGCCCAACACTCGCAACGCTCAGTTCCGTCGATCGTTCGACCTGAACCTGTTCGGCAACCCTGCCGCGGCATTGCCTACCCTCAACCCAGCGCGGTTGTTCGAGTACGGCGTGCTCCCCCTGAGCCTGCCGCGATTTGGCCTGCAACAGGCGCTGCGCCCAGACTCGACCCTGGTGGGCCCGCTGCGCCATCTGGCCAACTCCGCCCCCACCGTGGGCCGGGCGTTGATCGCGGTGATTCGCTACATGCACCATCACTCCCCAACGTTCTTGTTCCGTCTGGAGCAACGCGCCGACTATGCCACCCTGTATTTCGATCAGCGTCAGTCCACCGCCCAATCGACGCCGCACTTGCTCGAGATGGCGGTACACGGCGCGCAGCTGCTGATCGGCGAGCTACGCGGCACCCCCCTGTTTCCCCGCGCTGTCAGTCTGCGTCACGCGCCGTTGGGCAATGACTCGGGCTATGCCCGGTACTTCGGCTGCCCGGTGCTGTTCGACCAGCCGCACGACGGCCTGGTAATGCCTGTCGATGTGCTCCAGGAAGCCTGCGTGCAGCAGGACAGCGACCTGCATGCCATCGTTCGCCAGTTCCTGGACAACCGGCTCATCCCCAGCGGTAATCTGCTGGCGGCGGTCGAAGCCAGAATCCAGATGCTGCTGCCCACCCAGCGCTGCACCCTGGAGCAGGTGGCCCTGGCCTTGCAGATGAACCCGCGTACCCTGCAACGGCGCCTGGCCGGCGAGGGCATCGAATTCGAGGTGCACCTGGACGCCATTCGTCGCCATCAGGCACAGCGAATGCTGCGTGAGACCACGCTGAGTGTGGGGCAGATCGCCAACGAGCTGGGCTATCGCCGTACCACTTCATTCTGCCGCGCGCATCTGCGCTGGTTCGCCATGACGCCGCTGGAACATCGGCGCCAATTCGGTGCTCCTGGCATCGCGCTGCGGTAACCCGCGCTCAGCACACCTCGCCGCCGTCTCCGGGCGGGCGCGCCGGTGCGGCGAACCAGCGCTCGCGGGGCACCCATTTTTCCTGGGGCGGGTCGGCCAGATAGTGCGGCGACATGATCTGCACGCCGTATTCGTTGAAGACATCCTGGATATTGGCGTGCAACAGGCTCAGCAACTCCGCCCGTGGCCGTGGTTCGCTGGGCACCGCCTGGGCCACCAGACGGTACTCGGGGTAGAAGTCCGACAGTCCGGTCTGGAACACCTGCGGACTCGGGTTGGCAAGAATGCCCTCGGTACGCTGCGCCGCCTCCACCAGCATCGCTTCGACCTGCCGCCAAGGTGTGTCATAGCCGATGGTGACCACCGTGTCGACGATGTAGCCCCGGCCTTGCACCGCACGCGAGTAGTTGCGGGTGACCGAGCCGGTGATCATCGAGTTGGGCAAGGTCAGCACCTCGCCAAGGCCGGTGCGAATGGTGGTGTTGAACATGCCGACCTCGGTCACCGTGCCTTCGTTGTCGCCCACCCGCACGTATTCGCCGGCCTTGAGCGTGCGCGAATAGGTCAGGATGAGTCCCGCCGCGGCCTGCCCGACCACGCTGGAAGCGCCCAGCGAGATCATCAGGCCGAGCAGCACCGACAGCCCTTTGAAGGCATCGGTGCCGGAGCCTGGCAGGTAGGGGTATGCCATGACCAGAGCGAACAGCCATATCCCCAGCGAAGTCAATCGGGTGGTGGGCTGCAAAGTTTCTTCGGTCAGCCACTTCAGCGTTCCGGGGCGGGCCAGGCGTTCGAGCAGACGCTTGCTGAAGGCGCTGATGCCGCGGGCGATGAAGAAGATCATCACGGCCACGACGATACCCGGAACGGCCTGCAAGATGCCGTCGAGCAGGTAGCGCAGCAGATCGAGCAGATACAGGTTGAGGCTTTCGCCCCATGGCCGGGTATAGGGGAACTGTGACAGCACGAAGCTCAGCCACTGGTAGCTGAGCAGTGCCACGATCACCCAGTACGTCAAGCGCAGCAGACGGTCGATGAGGAAGTACACGTACTGCATGTCGAATAGGGGCAACTGGCCGACTTTGATCTGCCGGGCGCGCTCCCGCATCAGCAGCGGCAGGCGTCCGCGCAGCTTGCGCCGGCCCAGGTTGGCGCCTTTGATCACGACCACGAACAGCAGCGTTGCGAGGGCGGAATAGCCCAGCGCCTTGAGCAGGAAACGCACGCTGCGCGCCTCGCCGGTTTCATCGACCACCTGACGCAGATTGGCCGCGGCCAGCTCGGCCGCCTCGCGGGTGTCACCGCCCTGCACACCCAGATCCTGGGGCGCGACGATGAACGCGCGTCGTCCGCCGAGCAAGACCAGGTGGCTGTTGAGAATGCGGTCGACCCGCACCGGCAGCTCGTCGGTCCCACGCAGGGTTTCCTCGATCACTGCCGTGGCGCGCTGCGCGCGGGCAGTGGGGGTCTCGCCGAGCAGCGTGGCGTGGAAGGTGAAAATGGTCCGGTTGGCGATACGCAGCTCCGCCGGCTCGCCCGGCACGCCCTCGGTGGCGCTACCCACCACCTCCTTGCCCTGCCCCACCAGCGGCAGCAAGGCACATAGCACCAGCAGCACAGTCAACAGGCGGTTCATCGCAGGCTCCCAGGCCGACAGTCTTTAGTGATAGCACAGACTTCACTGGCCGGCGCCGAGCCCCAGGAACCAGCGATAGTAGGGGTTGTCTCCGTCGCTGCGGGCCAACGCCGAAGCCTCTCTGGCCCAGGCCTGGCGGTTGCCGTTGTAGGCATGCAGGCTGAGGCTGTAGAACGCTGCCAGACTGCGCCACTGGTCATTCACCGCACTGGCGAAGCCCGCATCGGCGCCTTGCAGCGGCGGGGCCTTGCGCAGGGCCAGCAAGGCAGGCAGTACCCGGGTGATCTCCCGTGGGCGCACCCAGGGCGCGTACTCGATGCGCGGCTGATCGTCGGTCACCGGCAAGGCGTCGGCGGCATAACGCTCAAGCCCGGAGCGGTCGGTGATCCAGGTCGCCAGCAACGCCTGGGGCGAAGCGATGCCGACCTCGGCCAGCGCTTCGGCCACTGGGCCATGCGCCAGGCGCTGGCGGATCCGCGCCACATCCAGCGGCATCGGCTGCAACGAGCCGATCAGCAGCATCTCGTGAAACTCCGTGGTCCACAGCGTGGCGTGGGGAAACACATCGATGAAGCTGCGCACCAGCGAACGGCTTTCTTCGTCGTTCTGGGTCGGTAGCGGCAGCCACTGCGCCACCAGGCCCGCCGGTTGCAAACGGGCAGCGGCCAGTTGGTAGAAGTCGCGTGAATAGAGGTTGACCACGCCGGCGGCAGAAGGCGGTGGCGGCTCCAGGGTGATCAGGTCGTAGCGTTGCTCGCTGCGCAGCAATTCCCGGCGCCCATCGCGCAGCCGAATGTCCAGTCGCGGGTCGTCAACGGCTGCATAGTTGCCTATGAAGTGCGGCGCGGCCGCCAGCACGTCGGCCAGCAGCTCGGCCACCACCGGACGCTCCAGGCCGGGATAACGCAGCATGGCCCCAGCGGTGATGCCGGTACCAAAGCCGATCACCAATGCCGAGCGCGGTTCGCCGCTGTGGATCAGCAGCGGCAGCAAAGCCTGCAGGCGCATGTAGCGCAATGACGGCATGGCATCGCCGGTGTTGGACACCCCCTGGATGTACAAACGGCTGAAGGTCCGCCCTTCTCGTCCCTGGGTCACCACCGCCACGGTGCCGCCCTTGCCTTCGTGGTAATAGGCGAGCTGCCCATTGCGCGCTCCAGGCAGCAGTTCGGCCAGGCGCTGCGGCGGGGTCACCAGCGCCAGCAGCAGCGTCGCCAGTGCCACCGCTGCCACGCCAAGCGTAGCCGGGCGGCGCACCCCTTGACCCCGCCAGACCGCCACCATTCCCACGCCGGCAGCCAGCCCAGTAAGTATCGCCAAGGCACGTACCAGGCCAACCTGCGGCACCAGGACGAAGCCTGTGAGCAGCACGCCGGCGATACCTCCGAGAGTATTGAGCGCTACCACCGTGCCCACGTCCCGGCCCACATGGCCGCTGTCCACCACCAGACGCAGGGCCAGCGGGAACGCGGCGCCAAGCAATGTGGTGGGCACGAAGACCATGCACAGGGCCGCGACCGCGAAACGCGCGGACATGCCCGCCAGTGCGCTGCCGGTCACCTGCACGACCAGCAACTCGGCCTGGGTCTGAGCCAGCACCAGCCAGCGCCCCAGCCCCGCCAGCTGTAATAGCGCGAGCAGCCCGGCAACGGCAATCAACAGGCCGAACAGCCCCCAGGGATCGCGAATGCGCTCGGCGCGCCGGGCATACAGCCAACTGCCGGCGAGCAGCCCGCTGAGGTAGGTGGCCAGCACCACGGCGAAGGCGAAGGCACGGGTGCTCATGAACGGCACGATGGACTGGCTCCACACCACCTCGTAACCCAACGCCACCCCCCCGGCCAGGCAGTACAGGCCAACAGCCAGACGTGCCTGGGCCGAACGCGGGGCGGGCGCTGGTCGGGCAGGCGCCGGCAAGGTCGTGTCGCGACCGCGGAGCAGCCAGGCGCCGAGGGCCGCCAGCAGGTTCAGGCTGGCGGCGACGCAGGCGCTGCCGGTGACGCCCAGGCGTGGTAACAATACGAAGGCCGCCAGCAGGGTACCGGCGATGGCCCCGGCGGTGTTGGCCGCGTACAAGCGCCCTCCTGCCTCCGCCAACTGCCCGCTGACGGGGGCCTGCGCTCGCACCAGCACCGGCAGCGTGCCGCCCATGAGAAATGCCGGCAGGCCCACCAACGCGAACGGCAACGCCCAGGCCAGCAAGCCTACACTGGCCTCCAGGCGAGCGAACGGCCCGGCGGCGTGGGCCAGACTCAGGGTGGCGCCCAGCCCGAGGAACGCGACGGCCAGTTCCAGCGACACATACAAGCGCAGTGGGCGGCTCAGGCGGTCGGCCCAGCGGCCGAGCCACAGGCCGCCGAAGGCCAGCCCGGCGAAGAAGGCGCTGATGCCGGTGGCCACGGCGTGCCCTTCCACGCCCACCACCAACGACAGCTGTTTGATCCATAGCACCTGGTAGACCAGCCCGGCCGTCCCCGAGAGAAACAGTAGCGAAGCTGGCATGGCCAGCAGCAAACGGGACTGCAGGTGACGTTCACGGGTAATGGCGGAGGTTGCTGCAGGTGATGCCATGGGGAACGCCTTGTCCGGTACAGGTGAAGAGCAGGAGCGGGTCAGCCCGCTCCTGCCGTCATGGCACTACGGTGAATCTCACTGCTTGTTCATCTTCGCCTCGATCTTCTTGTCCACGTCAGCACGGATCTGGTCGATGCTGAAGCTGGCCGGGCGCTGGCTCGGCGGGTAGTCGACGAAGGTCTGCAGGAAAGCAGCTGCTTTGCGGACACCATTGAAAATCAGGAAATCATTCTTGGTGAGCCAATCATAGTACTGGTCCGACACGACGTCGGCGCGTTCGTAAGGGTCCATGCGCAGGTTGAACAGCTTGGGCACCCGCAAGCAGGTGAATGGCTCACTCCAGACCTTCAATCCGCCTGGGGCACGTTGCTCACAGAACACCAGCTTCCAGTCGTCATAGCGCATGCCGACCAGGTCACCGTCATCGCTGAAATAATAGAACTCTTTACGCGCGCTCTTATCGGTCTTGCCGGTCAACATGTCCAGCTGATTGTATCCATCGAGATGAACTTTGAAGTTCTTGCCCCCCAGATCAGCCCCCTTCAACAGGCGCTCCTTGATGTCTGTATCGCCCACCGCGGCGAGCAGCGTCGGGAACCAGTCGAGGCCAGAAATCATCTGCGTATTGATCGTATCGGCCTTGATCTTGCCAGGCCAGCGGATGATTGCAGGTACGCGGAAGGCACCTTCCCAGTTCGAGTTCTTCTCATTACGGAACGGCGTGGTCGCCGCGTCCGGCCAGGACCATTGATTAGGCCCATTGTCGGTCGTGTAGACGACGATGGTGTTGTCGGTGACCTTGAGGTCATCCAATGTCTTCAGCAGCTTGCCTACATCACCATCGTGCTCGAGCATACCGTCAGCGTACTCGTTCCCAACCATACCGCTCTGGCCTTGCATGGACTCGCGCACATGGGTGAAGGCATGCATGCGCGTGGTGTTCATCCACACGAAGAACGGTTTGTCGGCCTTGACCTGCTTGTCTATGAAGTTGATCGCCGCCTGGGTGGTTTCGTCGTCGATGGTTTCCATGCGCTTCTTGGTCAGTGCACCGGTATCCTCGATCTTGCCGTCGGCGCTGGACTTGATAACGCCGCGTGGCGATGCAGCCTTGACGAATTCCTGGTCATCCTTGGGCCAGAACGGACGCTCCGGCTCCTCTTCGGCATTGAGGTGATACAGGTTGCCGAAGAACTCATCGAAACCATGATTGGTCGGCAGGTACTCGTCGCGGTCGCCCAGGTGGTTCTTGCCGAACTGGCCGGTGGCATAGCCCTGTGCCTTGAGGGCCTGGGCGATGGTGACGTCGCGTGCCTGAAGGCCCACCGGCACACCGGGCATACCGACCTTGGACAACCCGGTGCGCAGCGCCGACTGGCCGGTGATGAAGGTGGACCGCCCCGCCGTGCAGCTGTTTTCGGCGTAATAGTCGGTGAACATCATGCCTTCCTTGGCGATGCGGTCGATGTTCGGCGTCTGGTAGCCGACCACGCCCTTGCCGTAGGCGCTGATGTTGGTCTGACCGATGTCGTCTCCGAAGATGACCAGAATGTTCGGCTTGTCCGCCGCACTGGCCATTCCCATCGCCAACGTTGCCGAGGCTGCAAGGGCAGCCGCCGACAACCACGTTCTGCTGGACTTCATAGCTACGCTCTCCGTTTCACGTCACTGCTGTCGTCCACGACTGCTGGCACGGAAACTACCGTGCGCCTGCGGCTGGTTTTTGAATCACTGCGGTGTTTCAAAGGGGTACACCCGGCGCCATTCGTTGGCCATGTCGACCACGGTCCAACCCTTGGTCCGGGCCTGGTCAAGCGCCTTGTCGAGCCGGCCCACCGAGCTGTTGCGGTCATAAGCCCACTCGCGCTGGGCGTCGGTGTGGTGTACCAGCCCGGCAAAGCGTTTGCCTTTGCCGGCCGTGGTCCACTGCAGCATCTGCAGGTCGCCGTCAGAGTTACCAAAGGCCAGCACGGGCCGACGGCCGATGATCGAATCGATGCTGACCGGTTTGCCTGGGCCATCGTCGTTGTGCACGAGCTCGGGCAGGCGCTGGATGCTCAATGCGCCTTGCTTGTCCTGGAACGCTGCATTCAGGGTGGTGCCGATCACCTGTTCCGGGGGGATGCCATACACCTCTTCGGCAAAGGCACGCATGAATGCGACCTCCCCGCCAGAGACAATGTAGGTCTTGAAGCCGTTGTTACGCAGGTACGCCAGCAACTCCAACATCGGCTGAAAGACCATTTCGGTGTACGGCTTGCCGGTGCGCGGGTGACGGGCGCTGGCCAGCCAGCTGCGGCTGCGGGCAATGAAGTCTTCGCTGCTCATGCCCGCGTGGGTGGCCACCACGATTTTCATCATGCCGTCCATGCCTTGGGCAGCCAGCGCCTGGTGATCGTTCTCCAGCACCGCCTTGAACGGTTGCTGCTCACGCCACTGCGGATGTTGCGGGGCCAGGCGCTTGATTTCGTCCATGGCGAACAGCACTTCGAAATACATCGGCTGCTCGCTCCACAGCGTGCCGTCGTTGTCAAACACCGCGATGCGCTCGGCTGGGGCGATGTAATCGGTGCCTCCCTCTTGAGTTATGGCGCTGACGAATGCCTCGATGGCCTGGCGCGACTGGCCCTCCCGCCAGGACGCCATGGGCTCGGTCGCCAGTGCCTGCAGCGCCGGAACAATCAGTAGCACACACAGCAATGTGCGCGCGACAGCCGTGCCAACCGGGGTATGGCGCATGGTCAACCATCCTTGCTGAAGTTGCCGGCCTGACCGTGTTCGATCAGGGATTCAGTTGCTTGAGTGCGTGCTTGCCCTGTGACTTGGGTGGCTGCGCCTCGACTCGCTGTCGCAGGTTTTGCAATGCCTGCCAGCGGGCATCGGCAGGGGGCCGCTGGGCGGGTCCTGCGGCATAAAAACCCTGCAAGAAGGCTAGCAAAGCTCCCTCACTCTGCCTGTCGCCGAGATGTTCACTTGACGACAGCGTGCGCTGCCCGGTGGCTCTCCGCAGCCACCGGTACATGGCGTCCAGCCGCGCCGGCTCGCGGGCACACTGCTGCCGGGCCTGGCGCCAGGCGTAACCGGGTGATTCCAGCCAGGCCCGGTGGTGGCGTGCCTGCCAGCGCCGCAGCCACTGCCAGCCGGCCAGCCCCCAGGAGCGTGCGGCCCAGGCCAGCCCCGCCAGCAGCAACACCAGCAATGCCAGCAGCACGCCATGGCTGGCGATGCTGACCTGTGCGCCCTGGCCCAGCGCGCGCAAGTCTTCGCGCAGGGAGAACGGCTCCTGGTAGCTGCCCTCGCCTGCTTCTAGGTCCACGGCGGGCACCGAGGCCGTGCGCGCCTGGCCAGTGGTGGCGTCCCACCAGCGCACGTCGATGGCTGGCAGCTGGTAGCGGCCTGCTTCACCCACAACATAAGTGACGCTGTCCTCGCGCTGGCCGCCCAGTGTGCCTCCGCGCCCGTCACTCAACGGTGTCACGCTGGGCGTCTGCACGTAGCGCTTTAGCCCCTTGACCTGGGCAAGGGTCGGAGGCGGAATGAGCATTGCCTGGCCACCCCGAGCGATGATGTACACCTTGCGGGTAAGGCTGTCGCCTGCGCGCAAAGGCGTGTGCGAACGCTCCACGGTCTGGCTGACCTCCACCGCCTGCGCGACCAGCCGTTGCTCGCCGCCGTTGCCAGCGCCGCCCCTCACCGTGAACGACAAGGGCGGGCTTCGTACCGTCTGCGCTCCCGTGCCCTGGCCCGGGTGCACACGGAACGTCAGCGTCGGGATACTGAACGGCTGGGCCACCGTTGGGGTGATCTGGTAGCTGTAGCGCAGGCCAAAGAAGGTTTTGCCATCGATCTGCTGGTTCAGGTGCCGAGCCTCGCCACCGGGCGGGCCGACCACAGCACCGGGCAACTGCAGCACCGGCAACTCGGGCGGTGCGGTGAACCAAGTGTCGACCAACAGGTCCACCTCCAGGTTGACCGTGCCCCCCACCATGATCGCGCTGTCCGGCACGAGGCGCGCCTGCACCCGCACTTCGGGTTCGGCAGCCCCGGCCAACCCGGCCAGGCAGGCGAGCAACAGCACGGCAAGGCGTGTCATGGCGCCTCCGGGGCGGCCGTTTGCCGTGCGGACTGCTGAATCGAGAACTTGCGCTTGAGAAACTGCGCTGGCGACGTGGTCAGGTTGTTCAACCACACCTGGTCGGACGCCGCCTGTGGCGTCTTCTGCTGCTGTTGCTGTCCGCCCACGGTCGGTGTCTGGTCTTCGACCACCTTGTCGGCTTTCTCGTCGGGCGTGCCGGCTTTTTGCTGATCCTCGTAATCCTTTTGCAACGCTTGCGCCAACGCCAGGTTGGCCTTGGCTTCAGCAAAGTCCGGCTGCAGGCGCAACGCCTGCTGGTAGGCCGCTATGGCCGGGTCGAACTTGAACAGCCGCACGTAGCTATTGCCTTGGTAGAACCAGGCAGGTGCCGTGTCCAGCTTGCCCAGAATGGCCAGCGCTGCCTGGAAATCCGCGGCCTGGTAGGCCGCGACGCCTTTCCAGTAAGGATCGTGAAAGTGCGCGGCGGCCTGTGGGTAGTGACCGTGCTCGAACGCCCAGCGCCCTTGCTGATCAGCAGTGAAGAAGGCATCGAGCAGAATGCCGGCACGAGCAGGCTCAGCCCCGCTCCCCAGCAGCAACGCCAGCAGCAGGCCGGGTAACCAGTTCACCCGCCAGCCGCGACGCACGCTGAAGAGGCCGATCAGCAGCAGCGGCCAGCACAGCCAGTAGCCGGCATCCTTCCAGTGCACCTGCCCGCCATCGGCGCTGGCGGCCTTGAAGTGGCGCTGGGCGTGCAACTCGACCCAATCCAGGTCATCGTCGCCCAGTGTAAGGCTGCCCAAAGGTGCGCTGGCGGCCTTGGCCAAGCCCTTGAGGCCTTGCTCGTCGAAATCGCCCTGTACAGGCCGGCCTTCGGCGTCGAGCCGGGGCATGCCCTGGGCGGAGCGTAGCGGGCCGGTGGACTGGCTGCCGACCGCCAGCACCAGCACCTGCAGCGGCGTGCCGCCCAGGCGCTTATCGATGGCGTCGAACTGGCTGGGGTCGGCGCCGTCGGTCAGCAGTACCAAGGTGCCTGGGGTCTTTTCCGCATCCAGCAGTTTGAGCGCCTGATCGATTACGCCCAGTACATCCTTACCGGGCGTGCTCATCAGGTCAGTGCTCAATGCCTGGATGAAGGTGTCGAGCAGACCAGGGTCCTCCGTTGTCGGCAGCACCAGATGGGCACTGCCGGCGTAAGCGATCAGCCCAGTGCGCGCCCCGCCACGGCGCATCACCAAGTCGTGCAGGGTGTGGCGTGCGGCAGCCAGGCGGCTGGGCGGTACATCGTCGGCATCCATCGAAGGCGACAGGTCGAGCGCCAGAATCAGCGGCGCGCGGTCATCGAGAAAGTCCGGCGTGTCCTGCTGCCAGGTCGGCCCGGCGGCAGCCAGTGCCGCCAGCACCAGCATGGCTCCCAGCCCGTGCACCGGGCGCAGGCGACGTGGGTCCGCCGGGGTGATCATCAAGTGCTGCACCAGGTGCGGGGCGATGACGCCGTTCAATTGCCGCCGCAGGTCGTGGCGGCGCAGCCACAGTAACGGCAGCAGCACGCCGGGCAAGATCAGCAGCAGCCACCACGGGCGCAGGAAATGGAAAGCGGCCAGGTCGATGGTCATGCCTTGACCCCCGGGCGTCGTGCCCACGCCAGCGCCAACAGGTGGCTCGCCAGCAACGCAACAGCCGCCGCACCCAACGGCCACACGAACAGGTCGCGCTTGGGCTGATGGCTGTACGTCTGCACCTTGTGCGGCGTCAGCCGGTCAAGGGTGGCGTACACCTGTTGCAGCGCCTGGCGGTCGCCGGCACGGAAGAACTGGCCGCCTGTGGTGCGGGAGATGGCCTGCAAGGTGGCGAGGTCGACCTTGGCATCGCCGGTGCTCTGCGGGTCGCCGATACCGATGGTATGTACCACGACGCCGTTGGCCTGAGCCAAGTGGGCTGCATGTTCGGGGGTGATTGCGCTGCTGGTGTCGTTGCCGTCGGTCAGCAGGATCAGTACTTTTTCCTGCTCCTTGGTGTTTTCCAGAGCTTTGATGGTCAGGCCAATGGCATCGCCCAGCGCGGTGTTGGGTCCGGCCATGCCGATACCGACCTCATCGAGCAGCAGCAACAGGCTGGCATGATCGAGGGTAAGCGGCGCCTGGGGATATGCGCCGGTGCCGAACACGATCAAGCCGATGCGGTCGTCTTTGCGCCGGGCAATGAAGTCACGCACCACCGCCTTGACCACGCTCAGGCGGTCGGTCTTCTGGCCGTCTGCATTGCTGTAGTCAGTGGCCTCCATCGACTGGGAGATGTCGATGGCCAGCATCAGGTCGCGGATCGGTTGTACACGCTGGATGGGTTTTTCCACCAGCACCGGCCGGGCACAGGCGGCCACCAGCAAACACCACACCAGCACATTGAGCAGCAGTTGCGCACGCCCGCCACCCACACTGGCCTGCCCCGGCTGCTTGCCGACGGCGCGGCTCATGGCCGCGAAAAACGGCACGCGCAAGGCGCTGCGGCCTTCCTGGTACGGGGCCAGTAACCGATAAGCCAGCCACGCCAGCGGCAGCAGCAGAAACGCCCAGGGGTAATCAAACTGCCACATGGTGCCCCTCGATCCAGCGGCGACTGGCACTGAACAGCGCGCTCGCCTGCTGCGCATCCAGTGCCCGCACGGCGGCATCGGGGGCATAGGCCAGCGTGTGCAGGGCATCGGCGAAGTTGGCCGGCAACGGCTGGGGCGCGCGCAGGTCAAGAAAGGCTTGCCAGGACGCACCGGACAGGCTGGCCGCCGTAGGCGCAGCCGGCATCGACAAGGCCACGCGCTTGAGCAGTTCGGGCAGCTCGCGCAGGGCAGCCAGGCGCTGTTCACCCTGGCTCGCGGCCAGCGCATCGAGCCGGGCCAGCGCCTCGCGCCGGTATTGGTCACGCCGCCACTGGCGCCAGCGCAACGCCGCCCACAGGCTGACCAGCGCTAGCAGCAAAATGGCGAGTGCCAACCAGGCCCAGGTCTGCGGCAGATAGCTGAACGGCGGCACTCCGGGAGTCAGTTCGCGAAGCTGGTCGATGGACGGCGCAGTGTTCATCGGGGCACCTGGGCCAGGCGACCCAGCTCACGACGCAACTGGTCAAGGCTGTCGTCGCCGGTGCTGATCAACATCAGCGGAACCTGGCTGCGGCGCAGCAGGTCGGCCACATCTTGCAAGCGCCCGGCCAGAAATTCGCCCAAGGGTTGGTTGATCCGCCGCTGGCCAACCTCCAGCTCCACCTGCACAGAGCCCTGGGTGACGTTCAGGCGGCCCTTGTCCGGCACCTGCAGGGCGATCGGGTCGAACACCTGAATCGCGATCACATCATTGTGCTGGCTCAGCTGGCGCAACAACGGCAAGGTCTCGGGCGTGATGCCGGCAAAATCGCTGATGATGCAGATCAGGTGGTCGTGACCGGCACTGGCAGCGCAGCTGCGCAGCACCTTGTCCAGCTGGGCATCGTTTTCCTGGTCGGCGGTATAGGCGGACAACCGGTGGTTGGCCTTGATCACCGCACTGCACAACGCCTCGACCCGCGCCCGGCTGCGCAGCGGTCGAACATACTGCACCTGCCGGCCGTCAAAGACCATGCCGCCCACGCGGTCACCGGCATGTAAGGCCATCCAGGCACAGATCGCCGCCAGCTGCGCGGCGCTGACCGATTTGAAGTAGCGCCGGGAGCCGAAGTACATGCTCATGCGCTGATCCACCAACACCAGGGTGGGCCGGTCGCGCTCCTCGGTGAAGGTGCGCACGAACGGTTTGCCATAGCGCAGTGATGCCCGCCAGTCGAGGTGGCGCAAGTCGTCGCCGGGCAGGTAATGGCGCAGCTCGTCAAAACTCAACCCACGCCCGCGCAGGCGCGAGGCGTGGTTGCCGGAGAGGATGCTCGACAGCGGCTGGCGGGCCACGAAGCTCAGGCCCCGAGCACGCGCCTCCAACGCCATGAGCTCGGCGAGCGAGGCATACACGAAGCCGTCTGCAACTACCTTGTTGGAATCCATAGGCATGTCCGTCAGGCGGGAATCGCCACCTTATCCAGCAACCGATCGATGACCTGGTCGGCAACCACTCCATCGGTGACCGCGTCGTAGGAAAGCTGCAAGCGGTGGCGCAGCACCGGATGCACCACCGCACGCACGTTGTCGGGCGACACGAAATCCTGGCCTTGCAGCCAGGCGTGGGCGCGCGACACCCGGTCAAGGCTGATGCCGCCACGCGGGCTGGCACCGATCCTGATCCAGCGCGCCAGGTCAGGGTCGTAGTCATCCGGGTGCCGCGTGGCGTTGACCAGGTCGATCAGGTAGCGGTCGATGGCCTCGGACACATGCACCTGCGCCACCTCGCGGCGGGCGTCGAAAATCACCTGCTGTGCCAGCCGCGCCGGTTGTGCGGCTGCCTCGTGGCTGGCCTGGTCCTCTTCCCGCACCAGACGCAACACCTGGGTTTCGTCCTCAGGGCGCGGGTAGTCGAGTTGCAGCTTCATCAAGAAGCGGTCCATCTGCGCTTCGGGCAGAGGGTAGGTGCCCTCTTGCTCGATCGGGTTCTGGGTAGCCAGCACCATGAACAGCCCGGGCATCGGGTAGCTTTGCCCGGCCACAGTGATCTGGCGCTCTTCCATGGCTTCGAGCAAGGCCGCCTGGACCTTGGCCGGAGCGCGGTTGATTTCGTCGGCGAGGATGACGTTGCCGAACAGCGGGCCGGGTTGAAAGCTGATTTTGTTGCCTTCAGCTGTCTGCTGCAGGATCTCGCCGCCGGTGATGTCCGAGGGCAGCAGGTCCGGCGTGAACTGGATGCGCCGCATCTGCGCCTCGAGGTGTGTGGCCAGGGCCTTGACCGTGCGGGTTTTGGCCAGTCCTGGCAGGCTTTCGAGCAGCACATGGCCGTTGGCGAGCAGGCCCAGCAGGACATGGCGAATGGTTTCGGCCTGGCCGAGAACTTTTTCGGCGACCGATGCTTCCAGGGCCTGGAGGTATTCGTGGGTATTCACAGGCGCGATCCTTGGATGGGTTGCCGGTCTGGTAAATCCTAGTCGCGCACCGGGTGGGTGCAATGGCTGTCGTGAAGAGAGAATGGGAGGTTCGATGCTAAGATACGTCGCATCTGTGATATCGAGCGCCGCGCGCGGCGTTCGATATCACAGGTGACACACCCATAACGCTGGACACATTCAGCGGCCTTGCTTCCAATACGGCTCAATCGCCTGCAACCGCGGATCTTCCGGCGCCACTTCGCGCATCCGCTGGACATACGGAAACGCCTGCTCACGCTCGCCAGCTAGCGCATGCAGGTAGATCAGCGTGTACAGCAAATCCGCATTCTCCGGCGCTTGTTCCAATCCGCTGCGCAATGCCACCAACGCCTCATCGCGACGGTTCATACGCGACAACAGCAACCCCTGGTTGTAACGGATGCGCGAATTGCCCGGCAGCGCCACGGCAGCCTTTTCCATCCAGCCGACGGCCTCATCCGGTTTGTTGCGCTCCACCAGCAACAGCGCCAGCATGTAGGCCAGGTTGCCGTGGTCGGCCTCGGGCATCTTCTCCAGTGCCACGCCATCACGCAGCAACTGCTCAGCTTTGTCCAGCCGCTGGGCGCTGCTTTCCAGGGTCACCAGGTTGACCCTGGCAGGGAGGAAATACGGGTCCATCTTCAGGGCCTGCCGGTACTCTTGCATGGCCTGCTCGTCGCGCCCCTGGCGCTGCAGCAGCACGGCCAGGTTGAGCCGCCCGCCGGGCAGGTCGGCGTTGCTGCGCAGGCGCTGCTCATACTCGGCAAGCAGTGGCGCGAACGTGGCTGGCAGTTGCGCCGCCGGCACATCGGCCAACGCCCGCACGGCTTCGTCACGCACCGCCCGGTCAGGGTCTTCAAGCAACGGCAGCAGTGGCTTCAGGCGCTGCTCGGCTGGCAGGCTGGTAAAACCGCCGACCGCATAGGCGCGCACCACGGCGTCCTTGTCCTGCAGGGCCCAGCGCAGGTTGCTGGAGGCAGCGGGGCCAATGTCGGCCAGCTGGTCGGCGGCGGTCGCGCGCACGATGGCCGGGTTGCTCTTGTCGGCCAACACGTACCCCAAGCGACTCAAGGCTGTGGACGGGTCCTGGCGCACCCCGTGGAAGGCCTGGCCATAGTGGACCGGGCGTTTGGGCGTACCGAACCAGCCCTCGATGGCAGTGGCGGCCCAGGCCGGCTTCTGGTCCTGATGGCAGGTGGTGCAGGCGTCGGGGCCGGTATCAGCCAAGTCGGGGCGCGGAATGCGGATGCTGTGGTCGCGGCGGGGGTCTATCACCATGTAGTTCTTGGTCGGCATGTGGCAGTTCATGCACTGCGCACCGGACGAGCCGACCACGTGGTGATGATGTTCCGGGCTGTCGTAGTCCTTGGCTTGCAGGCCGGCGAAGCGAGCGGTATTGGGCTGGGTGTTATGGCATTGCGTGCACAGGCCGTTGCCTTCGATACGTACCTTGGTGGTGTGCGGGTTGTGGCAGTCGGTGCAGGCAACCCCGGCCGCGTACATCTTGCTTTGGCTGAACGAGCCGAATTCGTATACCTCGCCGTCGATCTGTCCGGCGTCATGATACAGGCCGGTACGCAGCGTGGCGGGCAAACTCTGGTCCAGTTGCGGGTGACCCGGCAGCTGGCCGGTGCCCAGCCCTTGGCGTCGGCTGTGGCAATAGGCGCACTGCTCGACCTGGCCCTTGCTGCCCAACGCTTTGAAGTCCACGGCCAAACCTTGCGCCGGCGAGGCGCCAGGGTGCTCCTTTGCCCAATCTACGTGGGCCTGGCCTGGCCCGTGGCAGCCTTGGCAACCGACATTCTGCTCCTGCCAGGTACTGGCGAAGCTGTCTTTTTTGTCGTCATAGTTCTTGGCCAGAGCGGTGGAATGGCAGTCCGCGCACATGCCGTTCCAGTTCTGGTAGCGGCCGGTCCAGTGCAGAGGGTCGTCAGGGGCGAAGCGTTGCCCCGGGTACAGCGAGAACCAGCGCTGCCCACCCTGTGCGGCCGGACGGCTGTCCCAGGCCAGGGTCAGGGCCTGCAGCCGCCCCCTCGACAACGCCACCAGATATTGCTGCAACGGTTCGAAGCCAAAGGTGTAGAGCACGCGAAAGTCGGCCGGCTTGCCATCTTCGCCCTCGATGTTGACGTAATAGCCGTCACCTTTGCGGAAAAAACGGGCTTTGACGCCGGCCTCGTCGAAGCGCGCATTGTCGAAATTGCCGAGCACGTTGGCTGCCGTGGGCTCGCGCAATGCCCAGGCATGGTCGGAATGCTCCCATTGGCTGGCCTGATCGGCATGACAACCCAGGCAACTTCCGACATCGGCATAACCCTCGCGCTCGCTGGCCTGGCGCGGCAATTGCCCCTCGGCAATCGCCAGCGCAGGGCTGCCCAGCAGCAAGCCCAAAAGGCAGGTGCGCAGCAGCGCCATGAACCACATCCTTGCAGGTACAACTTGCATTATCACGTCGCTCCAGCCTCGGCCCCCGATGCAGCGTAGTACACCCGACGCAGGCTGCGCGCAGTTGGGCTAGAGCACCGCCCGGAAATCAATTCAATAGGTTTTTCAGTAAATGCCCAAGGAAATTGAGCGGCATGACATAAAAAGCCTGGCACGGGATATCAAACAGACCATGGAGCAGCAATCAGGCTCATATTTGGCTATCGAGAAGTAGCCAAATAGAATGCGACCGAGGCCAGAACAGATTGTCGACTCTATGAACAGGTAGCCAATAGTGACTCGGCTGCTTTCAACCCAGCGGACTTTAAATAGGGTCCGATAATTTCCAGCCTGCGCCCCTTAGGAACCTTCCCCAGATTTAGCAGGTTTCGGCGGCAGCGGTCCAAAGAACATGCTCTTCAGTCGGTCACGACCAATGACTCTTGCCAGTTCTGCGATGACGCAATACATGAAAATCAGGGTCATGAGTAGGATCTGTATGGCCCAAAAGCGTGGCCAGTTCATCGAGGACCACAGCAGGGCATTTGCATCGATGAAGCTAGGAGCTTCCTTCCAGAAGTCGTACAGCCGCTCCAGGTAATGCACCACAAGTGCGACTAAGGCATACATGAGGGACTTCCAGCTGACATTCCATAGCAGCGGTTTATCAGGGAAACGGTTGATAAATGGCAGCATGTCTGCAACCAGAACAGACTTTCCTAGAACCAGAGATGCAAACAATACCGATGCTGAAACGGGAAGGTCCACCCCTGACCCCTTGATCATGAGCGAGCGAATCAAGGCCACGATGTGCAGAATGATGAAGAAAAATAAGGTAGGGGGAAGCGCCTTCATAAATTCATGTTTGATCTTCAGCAGAAACGTATTCATGGTCGCTCCTTCACGAAGTGAAACGCTTCATTAGGCTGCGGACAGAGTCAGTGGGTGAGACAGTAACCTCACTGCGACCAGGACCAGCCATTCACTTTCCGAGAAATTCTCGAAGTTTAGTCAAGAATCGGAGACTTGAAGCGGTTTGTACGAAGCTCCGCTTATGAAAGATTTCTTGCGAAAAAACGGTATCGGCGCCCCTCTAAGATAACGTCTTGCGGGAGTAATGGTGTCTTCTAAAGTACTGAGATCCGGTTACGGCTTCCGCTTCCATTCAAAACCTGAAAGTGTCGTGAAAAGAGAATCACCGACGCCCGACGGCGATCTTCAACCTGTCTACTCTGCTTCATACTGCGCATCAATGCCCGCTGGTAGTTGCCCTAAACGGTACAGCGCTTCAGTCACAAGGAGCGTCTGATGGAATCGCTGCACAGACGGCGCCGCTCGGCGGTCGTGTTGTTCTGCACTTCTTGCTTGTTCGGCAACGCTGCCTGGGCCGGTGGCATTCTGATCTATGAAGCCGGCCAGGAGGGCAACGGCCTGGCCAATGCCGGTTCCGCCGCCCTGGCCAACGATCCCAGCGTACTGATGACCAACCCCGCCGGCATCACCCAGCTCCAGGGTACGCAGATCAGTGCCAACGCCCAGGTCATCCTCGGCGACCTGGGTTTTTCCCGCGACAGCGGCAACCAGTTCGGCGGCAACGAAGGCGGCAATGCACTGCAATACCTGCCCGGTGCCAGCCTGTTCATCAGTCATCAGCTCGACGACCGTTCAGCCATCGGCTTTGGCATGTACGGCAACTTTGGCCTGGCCCTGGACTACGACGATGATTGGGCGGGCCGCTACTTCACCCAGGAAGCGGCAGTGATCGGCGTGTCGTTGCAACCCACATGGGCCTATGCATTCACCGATGACCTGTCGATCGGTGTCGGGCCACGCATCATGGTCGGTTACTACCGGACCGAAATGGCCATCAACAACAATCTGCTGGGGCTGGCCGACCGGCCGGACGGCCAGCTGGAGTACAAAGACACCGACGTTGGAGTGGGCGTCAACCTGGGGCTGCTGTACCAGGTCGATGCCCGCACCCGTGTAGGCCTGGCCTACACCAGCAAGGTCAAGCTGGAGTTCGAGGACAAACCCCACCTCAAGGACATCAACAACCCATTGCTCAACGTCGCCCTGCGCCGCCTCGACGTGGATTCGCTTGAGCTCGATCTCAATGTGCCACAGACCGTGACCTTCAGCGTCGCCCATGAACTGGACGACCAGTGGACCCTGCTCGGTAGCCTCAACTGGCAGGACTGGAGCGACTTCGGCGATGTCGGCGTGGAGGTCGACAGCAACGCGGGCGGCACCAGTCGCACCGTCGACCGCCGATACAAGGACACCTGGCACGCCTCGCTGGGCGCCCAGTACCAGGCCACGCCGAACTGGCGCTGGAGCATGGGGCTGGGCTACGACAGCTCGGCAGTGGACGATGACGACCGTACCGTCGATAACCCTATGGGCGAGACGTGGCGGCTGGCCGCCGGGGTCAATTATCAGGTCGACGACGGGCTAGACCTGCACCTGGCTTACACCCTGGTCTGGCTCGGCGACATGGACGTCGAGCAGACCAAGGCTCGCTCCGGCACGACACTGTCCGGCAGCTATGACAACAGCGCCCTGCACATCATCGGCGGTGGCGCCACCTGGCGCTTCTGAGATGTCAGGCAGTGGCGACCGATCATCGTGAGGAAGGAGAAGCTGCATGAACACCCGGACATTGGCCGCATCGCTGTGCCTTGCAACGCTCATGCTGCAAGGTTGCGCCAGCAAGTACGTGGAGTCCGACCAGTACTCGGGCTTTCTCAAGGACTACAGCGTGCTCAAGGAAGACAAGTCGCCTACGGGCGCACCGGTGATGCGCTGGATCAAGCCGGGTGTCGACGCCAAGCGCTATCGCAGCGTCTACATCGAGCCAAGCCAGCTCTACCCCAAGCCGCAACCTACCGAGAACGTACCGCAGTCGACCTTGCAGGGCATCACCCAGTATTACGACCAGACCCTGAAAAACCACTTCTCGCAAGTGCTGCCGCTGGCCACCAGCCCTGGCCCGAACGTGCTGGTGGTGCGCCCCGCCATCACCGCCGTCACGGCCAAGACCAAGAGCCTGCGTCCGTATGAAGTGATCCCGATTGCGCTGGTGGCGGCTGGCATCAGCACCGCCACCGGCATCCGCGATCAGGACACCAGCATCGCAACCGAAGCGGCATTCCTCGACGGTGACACCAATCAAGTGGTGGCCGAAGTGGTGCGCAAAGGTGCCGGTACCGAACTGGACAACATGTCGCAAAAGATGGAAGCCAAAGACGCAAAAGCCGTACTCGATGGCTGGGCCAAGGACATGGTCAGCTCCTTCCAGGCCTTGAGGAAGTAGGCCACTTCCCTTCAGCGTGAGTCGGATCTGCGCAGGAGTGCGCGGGTTCACCACTCTTTATCTGACGAGGCGCGATTCCATGGACAGCATTCGCGGCAGCGCTTTGGTGCAATTTGACCAGCTATTGGCGGAACACGGTGCAGCGCAGCGGGACTTCCTGGCCCCGTTGAACATTGACCTGGACGTGGTCGGCAACTACGGCAAGCGCTTGCCCTACTTGAGCCTGGTGCAACTATTCGAGGGCAGCGCGCACGCCCTGAGCCTGCCACGCTTCGGCCTGGAACTGGCATTGCGCCAGGGTTCGACCCTGGTCGGCCCATTACGCCACCTGGCCAACTCCGCCCCCACCGTGGGCCATGCCCTGGTTGCCGTAATCCGATATATGCGCCACTACAGCCCAGCTATCCACTTCCGCCTGGAACACCGCGCCGGGCAGGCCATGCTGTATTTCGACAATGGCCTGCCTGGGTCAGAACAGACCCCACAGATCATCGAGAAATCGGTGATGGGCGCACTGTTGCTGATCGGCGAACTACGCGGCACGCCGTTGCGCCCACGGAGCGTGACCTTACGCCACGTCGCCCTAGGCGACGCTATGGGCTACACGCGCTATTTCGACTGCCCGGTGCTGTTCAGCCAGGCCCACAACTGCCTGGTGATGGACGCTGATGTATTGCAGGAAGCCTGCGTGCACTATGATGCCGACCTGCATGCAATTGTCCGCCACTTCCTGGAGAACGAGGCCAGCCCTTGCGACAGCCTGCAGGCTTCAGTTGAGCGTACTATCCAGATGCTACTGCCTGCCCAGCGTTGTACCCTGGAGCAGGTGGCGATGACTTTGAATATCAACACACGTACTCTGCAACGGCATCTGGCTAGCGACGGCATTGAATTCGAGGCTTATCTGGACAGCACCCGCCGCCACCAGGCACAGCAGATGCTGCGCAAGACCACCCTGACCGTGGGACAGATCGCCAATGAGCTAGGTTATCGCCGAACTACCTCATTCTGCCGGGCGCATTTGCGCTGGTTCGACATGACGCCGCTAGAGCATCGGCGTTTATATGGTGATCCGGTGATTTCTGCTTTTTGAATAGCCCTTGGCTGACCTCATCGGTGACAACCCAAACAAACGCTGGCATCGGCATAGCCCTCGCGGACAACCGCCTGCGCAAGCTGAGCCTGTGCCGAGGCTACCGCGGCCCGGACTAGTGCATTCAGTGCCGCGAACGCATATAGACCCAGAGCCCCATCGCGATCACGGCCAGTGCGATCAGCACGCCCTCGCGCCGCAGCAGGTGCCAGGGCAAGCGCCCGAGTCTGGCCTTGACCGCCCGTGCAACCCGGTCCCAGATCGCCAGCTTGCCGCCGCGCAGCACGGCATTGGTGAAATACAGGGTGCCCAGGAACACCAGCGCAGGGCCGCACCAGCGCAACCAGGTCACATTGCCGGCCCAGGCCAGGGCCAGCCCCGCTGGCACCAGGGCGGGCAATACATGGCGCAGCAGCAACAGTCCAGCGCCTTGCCGGTACAGGCGATGCGGCAACAGCCAGCGGCTCAGCGGCACATCGATCGACGCCATGGGCAATACCACCATCGACACCAGACGGTAGAGCTTCATGCCCAGGAACAACACACCCGGCACGAACAGGGGGATGACCAGCATGGCGGCCAGGTCGCCCTTGGTTTTCGTGTAGGTGATCAGCGAAGGCAGGATCACCAGCGACAGAGCCAGCCAGAGGAACACGAACACGGGTCGATAGCTGACCGCCGGCAACCAGTCCCGCCAGTTGTCCAGCGGCGTCAATCCCAACCGCTCCGGCAGGTCGGGGTGCTGATCCTCGATGGCGTGCGCGAACTGGGTGAAACGCTGCCAGTCGTGGCCACTGAAGCCGTCGGCCATGATCCGGCGTTTGCTGTCGCTCATTGGCGCGAGCAGCAAGGCGGCAGGTTGGCCGAGAACCTTGTCGTCGCGGTGCCTGGCCAGTTCGTTGCGCAGGTTTTCCTCCATCGCGTGCAATTCGCAGCGGTGGATGAAGCGGTCCCAACGCCAGTAGTCGCACGGCAGGTTGCCCTGGGCTTCGTCCCAGCCCATCGCCTGGCAGACGCCCTCGAAGAATGCCGGCGACCAGGGCGCGTCGGACTCGAGCAAGGCCAGCACGCACTGCTCGAACTGCTCGCGGCGCTCGAACGGCAGCAGCCAGTCGCTGGCCAACCACAGGCGCAGCGCATCCATGACCTGGCGCTCCTTGCCCTCGGCCAACCAGGTGTGCAGTTGCTCCAGGGGCGGCTCCGGCGGGCATTCGGCAAGCGCCGGCTCGAGCAACTGTGCGGGAGTGCCAGGCATGGCGAATGGCGCGCTCGGTTCGCTGTCCGGCAGCGTCGCATCGGTGACTGGCACGACGTGCTCGACTTGCTCACGCCAGCGCGCCTCTTCCAGCGAGGTCTCGTAGGCTTCACGCAGGCGTTGGAAGGCCTCCGGGTCTTCGTCCGGACGGTATTGCTTGAGCAGGCGCGCATAGGCGCGCTTGATGCTGCGTTGGTCGGCATCCGGGGTGAGTTCGAGCATTTGCCAATGGCTCATGACAATTCAGACCTCGCCTTCGAACTGTGCCAGGCGCTCGTTGATGTCGCTGCGCGCCTTGCGAATCTGGTGTTCGTCCTGGGTGTCGAGCATCTGCTGGAAGTAACTGGCCAATGCACCGACATGCTCACGGCTCTCGCCAAGGCTTTCCTGGTACAAGCGGTCGAGCCGGGCCAGCAGCAAGGTATTGATCTGCTGGTCGCGGGGGTGCACTTTCAGCGCTTCGAGGGCGGCCAGGCGTTGGGCGATTTCTTCCGGCGGTAGCACGCCTGGGTTGTTCTCGATCACCAGGCGGCGGGTTTCGCCGTTGATCGGCAGGTGCACCTGGGCTTCGAGCAGGCCGTTGTTGTCGTAGGTGAAGCGCACGTCCAGCGAAACTTCGCCGGCCTTGAGCGGAGGCACCGGGATCTCCAGCTCACCGAGAAAGATGTTGTTGCTGACCATCCGGCTTTCGCCCTGGTAGATCTCCACTTTCACCAGCTTCTGGTTGTCGTGCAGGGTGGACACGATACGCGAACGGCTGACCGGTACTACGGAGTTGCGCTCGATGATCGGCAGGTAATGGCCGCTCTGGAAGCCGCTGCCCTGCTGCACCGCCGTCTCGATGCCGAGGGTGTAGGGGCAGACATCGGTGAGCACCACTTCTTCGAGCGAGGCATGCCGGGCCTGCAGCGCTGCCTGGGCGGCGGCGCCCTGGGCGACCACCTGGTCCGGGTTGAGCTGCATCGAGGGGATACGCCCGAACAGCGAGGCGACCAGCTTACGCACCAGTGGCATGCGCGTGGTGCCGCCGACCAGGAGGATTTCATCCAGATCCGCGACTTTGATGCGAGCATCACGCATGGCCCGCTCGATCGGCGCGCGCAGACGCTCGAGCAGAGGCCGCACGATCTCCGCCAGCTCGCCCTGGGTCACCTCCACGGCCCACTCACGGGCCTGTTCGCGCAGGGTGAAGCGTTCGCTCGACGCCTGCCCCAGGGCGTGGCGCACCCGCTGGGCCTCGCGGCGCAGGCGCTGAGCGATGGCGGGCTGAGTCGTGTCGGGAAGGTCGGCGGCGCCGACCTTGGCGATGAAATGAGCGACGATAAGGTCATCGAAGTCCTCACCGCCGAGGAAGTTGTCGCCGGCGCTGGCGCGGATTTCCATGACGCCGTCGAACAGTTCGAGGATGGAGACATCGAAGGTGCCCCCGCCCAGGTCGAACACCAGAAAGTTGGCTTCGCGACGCTGCTCGAGCCCATAGGCCAAGGCGGCGGCGGTGGGTTCGTTGACCAGTTTCTCCACCTTGAGCCCGGCCAGCTCGCCGGCGATGCGGGTGGCCTTGCGCTGAGCATCGCTGAAATAGGCCGGAACGCTGATCACCGCTTCGTGCACTGGCTGGCCGAGGGCACGTTCGGCATCGGCCTTGAGGCTGCGCAGCAGCATTGCCGAGAGTTCTTCGGCGCGGTAGGCACGGTTGCCGAGCTGGGTTTCCCGGGCGCTGCCCATGTAGCGTTTGAACAGCGAGGTGGTGAGGTGCGGATGGGTGTGCAGGCGTTCGCGGGCGATATCGCCGACGACCAATTGGCCCTGGTCATCCAGGCCTACGATGCTCGGTGTCAGGCGCTCGCCCAAGGCATTGGGGATTATTCGGGCACTGTCCCCTTCCCAGACGGCCACGAGGCTGTTGGTGGTGCCCAAGTCGATACCGATGATCACTATCACTCTTCCTTAAATGATGCGGCAAAGCAGTTGAACGCGGCGGATGGCTGACCTGCGCCTCAGCTGAACACCCACAGCACGCGGGTGGGCTTGTCGGTGAGATTGGCGTAGCGGAAACGCGCGTGGGGTTGCAGCTGGAAGCTGTCGCTGGCGCATAGCGTAACGGGCTCGCCATCATCGAGCCAGACCGTCAGTTCGCCTTCGAGCACGAAGCAGCCTTGTTCCGAGCTGTCGTCCAGGTATTCCTCGCCACTGCTGGCGCCGGGTTCGAGGTGGCTGTCGAGCATCGAGAAGGCGCCGGTGATGGTGGGCGACGCCAATACATCGGTGATGCCGCAGGCCAGGTGCAAGGTCCGGCGCTCGTGCGGCCGGGTGACCCAGTCGAGCTCGCGGGGCTTTTCGAGCTTGTAGAAATAGGCCGTGGAGACACCGAGTGCTTCACTGATGGCCGTGAGGTCGGCTACGGTCGGGCGAGACACACCGCGTTCCACCTGGGACAAGAAGCCCACCGAGCGGCCGATGCGCTGGGCCAGTTCGCCCAGGGTGAAGCCTTTGAATTTGCGCAGGTCGCGAATCAATACGGCCAGGCCTTCGATCTCTTCGTGCACTTTCATAGTGAATCGTGACTGGGGATTTGGAGGTCTGGAAGGTACAGGATTCGTGGCATAAAGCAACAGGGTTCGGGGAATACGCGAGCGCTGCTGCGCCGCGCATTGCGGGCGAGTCGATGCCCTCAGGGCCGTGGCGAGTGGTAACGAGCGAGCAACGCCTTGACCTCAGCGCCGCCATCGCTCTGGCCTGCCAATACGCGTCTTAACAGTGCAGCGATATCGGCCATGTCCCGGGGCTCCAGTCCCAACCGGGTCAACACCTGCGTCCCCAACCGCAACGCATGCTCCCCTGGCCGCGAAGGGTCAGCGCAGGTGCCGACGACGATACCGCTGCGCTCGAGCTGTTGCATCACGGCGCGAGGGTCAGCAGCATGGCCAAGCGCAATCAACAGCTGATGCGTAGCCTGCTGAGCGGTAGCGCCCACCATCACTGGCAAGCCTTGATCACGCAATGCCTCGGCCAACGCCACGGTGTTGCGGATGATACGCCGGGCATAGTCCACCCCGCCCAGCTTCACTTCGTCGAGCAACTGCACCAGGCATGGCAGGCGACCCGCGTCGTAATTGGCGAGAAAGGCACGGTCGAGCAATGACCTGAGCTTGGCCCCATGCTCAGGCTCACGCCCCAGGACCAAACCTTGCGGCAGTCCTGGCAACGTCTTGTAGGTCGACGTGGTGATGATGTCGACACCCGCCTCGAAGGGGTTGGGAAACACCTTGCCGGCGATCAACCCGGACACATGCGACGCATCGAAAATCGTCAACGCGCCCACGGCCTGGGCGGCTCGCACGACCTCGTCGATGTCATCCGGCGCCAGCAGAACACTGCGCCCCAGCATCACCAGCTTCGGCTGACGTTGCAGCACCAACGCTGCCGCACGCCGGCCATCGAGCTGACAGCCCTGGGTATCGAACGGCAGATCCTCGACGCGCAACCCCGCCAGCTCCGGCGTGCCGCCCCGGCGCTGGCTCAGATGCCCGCCGTGGGCTGCGGACGGCGCAAGCAGCAGATCGCCAGGCGCCGCGAAACTGTGAAACACCGCAAGGTTGGCCAATGTGCAACTGGGTAGCCGCACCTGCGCCCAAGCCGCGCCGAACACATCGCAGGCCAGGGCTTCGACCCGATGCTCGAGGCGAGAAACCAGAGCGGTATCGGGCTGTTCCTTGAAAAAGCTCGGTCCCATCGCCGGATAGGCACTCAACCCGGGCGCATAGGCCGCAATCACCTCGGCACTGGGCAAGTTGGCGCCGGCATACAGCACCAACCGCTCCTCGCTGAGTTGCCGGGTGCGCTCGCGCGCCGCGGCCATCAATGCTTCATCGTTCTGCGCCCTAGCCATGCATCCCCCATCTAGCGCGTGTGGGCCGCCTGCTCGGTGGCCATCAGCAACAGCACCGCATCGCGTTTCTCCAGCAGGTGGTGGCGCAGAATCGCGCCTAGACGCTTGCCGTCGCGGGCCTCCAAGGCCTCGATCATTTCTTCGTGATCGTGCACGGCGCGATCCCATTTGGGTGGCAGATGGTTGGAGCGGAACCGGAACGCCTGCAGCCGCGCGTTCAACTGCTGGTACTGCTGGCTGAGCAGGCGATTGCGCGCAGCGAGGTTGATGCGCTCATGAATGGCGTGGTTGAGCTTGTAGTAACCGGCCAAATCGTCCTGGTTGCGGCACACCACCATCGCATAGTGCATGGCCTTGATCTCGGCCAGCTCTTCAACGGTGATGCGCTCGCAGGCCAGCTCGCCGGAAAACGCCTCCAGGCCACTCATCAGCTCGAATGCCTCACGCATCTCGACCTCGGACAGACGCGCGACGCTGGCACCGCGATTCGGCTCGATGTCGATCAGGCGTTCGGCGGCCAGCACCTTGAGCGCTTCGCGCAGCGGCGTGCGGGAAATGCCCAAGTGTTCGCACAGCTCGCGTTCGTTGAGCTTCTGCCCAGGCTCCAGTACGCCTTCGGTGATGAACGTGCGCAGGTGCTCTACCACGGTGTCATGCAGCCGCTGACGCTCGACTTTCGGCAGGACGCGCTCCGCTGCTGGCGCCGCTAAAGAATCTGAATATTGCATACAAAATCCCCCATCAGACTCGGCAATCATAGTCCAAAGCCTTGCAATACGGCCATTGGCAGGCTGCAGAAATAGACATTTGACGGTCTCTGAGCCGCTGCTATTGTATATTGCATTCAAAATACAAAAACAAAATGGAGGTATCCATGCTCAAGCTCGACTTCCACCCTGCCGGTCGCCACTTCCTGCAGATACCCGGACCCAGCCCAGTGCCGGATCGCATTCTCCGGGCCATGAGCTACCCCACCATCGACCATCGCGGACCGGAGTTCGGCGAACTTGGTCTGAAGGTGCTCGACGGCATCAAGCAAATCTTCAAGACCGTACACCCGGTGATCATCTACCCGGCATCAGGGACTGGCGCCTGGGAAGCAGCGTTGTGCAACACCCTCAGTGCCGGCGATGAAGTGCTGATGTTCGAAACCGGCCATTTCGCCACGCTGTGGCAGAAGATGGCGGTCAACCTGGGCCTCAAGCCGCAGTTCATCGGCAGGCCCGGGATCGAAGGATGGCGCGCAGGCGTCGACGCCGCGATGATCGAGGACTACCTGCGCGCCGACAGCGCCCGGCGCATCAAGGCGGTATGCGTGGTGCACAACGAAACCAGCACGGGGGTGACGTCGGATATCGCTGCCGTGCGCAAAGCCATCGATGCAGCCGGCCACCCTGCTCTGCTGCTGGTCGACACCATTTCCGGCCTGGCCTCGGCGGACTACCGCCATGACGAATGGGGCGTGGATGTCACGGTGTCCGGCTCGCAGAAGGGCCTGATGCTGCCGCCAGGCATCAGCTTCAATGCCCTGTCACCCAAGGCCATCGCCGCCAGTAAGCAAGCCAAGCTGCCGCGCAGCTTCTGGGGCTGGGATGAAATCATCGAGATGAACAAGACCGGTTACTGGCCCTATACCCCCAACACCAACCTGCTGTACGGCTTGGCCGAAGCCCTGGACATGATCCTCGGCGAAGGCCTGGACAACGTCTTCAGCCGCCACCAGCGTCTCGCCCAAGCCTGTCGCGCCGCCGTCAACGCCTGGGGGCTGGACATTCAGTGCGCCGACCCGCAGGTGTACAGCCCGGTGCTCACTGGCGTCATGACGCCGGAAGGGGTCGACGCCGACGCTGTGCGCAAGGTGATCTACGAGCGCTTCGACATGTCGCTGGGCACGGGCCTTGGCAAGATGAAAGGCCGGATGTTCCGCATCGGCCACCTCGGCGACTGTAACGACTTGACGCTGATGGCCACCCTAAGTGGCTGCGAAATGGGCCTGCAACTGGCAGGCGTGAAGCTGCAGGCCAGCGGTGTGCTGGCTGCGATGGACTACCTGGGAGGGCAATCGGTGCCATTACGGCGCCAATGACCGACACACCGCGGTGAAGCAGCACTGCGGCAACCGCCGCAGTGCCATGAACGACTGACTATCCCGAATCCTCGCGTTGTCGGCGAGCACAATAAGAAACTGGAGATAGAACATGAAGTCTTTACGTCTGCGCCCCACCACCGTGGTGCTGTGCATGCTCTGCGCCATGTACTTCATCACTTACCTGGACCGAGTCAACGTCAGTACTGCCGCCGTCGGCTTCGGCCCGGAGTTCGGCCTGAGCAAGACTGAAATCGGCATCGTCTTTTCTGCCTTCGCCTACCCCTACCTGGTCTTTCAAATCATCGGCGGCTGGGTCAGCGACCGTTTCGGCGCCAAGCGCACCCTGGTGTTCTGCGGCATCCTCTGGGCTGCGGCAACCGTCATGACCGGTCTTGCAGGCGGTTTCATTTCACTGATCATCGCCCGCATCCTGCTCGGACTCGGCGAGGGCGCGACTTTTCCGGCGGCCACCGCCGCCATGTCGCGCTGGGTGCCCAAGGAAAAGCGCGGCTTCGCCCAAGGCATCACCCACGCCTTCGCCCGCCTGGGCAATGCCCTGGCCCCTGCCGCGATGATCGCCATCATGGCCGCCTACGGCTGGCGCGAATCGTTCTATGTCTGCGCCGTGATCAGTTTCGTCTGGGTCGGCCTGTGGGCGCTGGTGTTCACCGACTCGCCGAAACGCCATCCGCGGATCTCGCAAGCGGAACTGGACGCACTGCCTGTGGCCAAGGCCAAGAACAAGAATCCCTTGCCCTGGGGGCGCCTGTTCAGACGCATGGCGCCGGTGACCATCGTGTATTTCTGCTATGGCTGGACACTCTGGCTGCTGCTGAGTTGGGTACCGATGTACTTCATGAACCTAGGCCTGGACCTCAAGGGCACGGCGATCTTTTCCTCGGCGGTGTTCTTTGGCGGGGTGGTCGGCGATACGCTGGGCGGTATCGTCAGCGACCGCATCTATGCCAAGACAGGCAACCTCAACAAGGCCCGCAGCCGGATGGTCGCCATCTGCCTGAGCCTGACCTTGCTGTCCCTGCTGCCGCTGATGTTCACCACCGACATGCACGTCTCCCTGGCCTGCCTGGCCATCGGCTTCTTCTTCTCGGAAATGACCATCGGCCCGATGTGGGCCATTCCCATGGACATCGCCCCCGACCATTCCGGCACGGCGAGCGGCATGATGAACACCGGCTCAGCCATGGCCGCGATCATCAGCCCGGTGGCGGCCGGCATGCTGATCGACACCTTCGACAATTGGCAACTGCCGTTCCTGGTGAGCATCATCCTGTTGGCGATCGGCGTCGTGCTGTCTTTCCGTATGAAGCCGCAGAACCGGTTCGAGTACGCGAAGCCGCCAGTGGTACCTGCCAGCGATGCACACCCCTCCCCGGCCATTGGCAAATAACGCACCGAGCCCGCGCGTCAGGCGCGGGCATCAGATAAAGGAGCGATACCTTGAATACAGCAGTCAATTCCACGCGCCTGGCGCAGTTGATCGTCGAGGCACAGCGCCAGGGCGTTGCCTTGGGAGAGCTCGACGAGGCGCTGCAGCCAAGGGATTTCAATGCGGCCTACCAGACTCAGCAAGCCATCTTCGAGCTGCGCGGCATCAAGCCAGGCGGCTGGAAGGTCGGCTCGAAATCCCACACCGGGCCGATCCAGGGCTCGCCCTTGCCCGCTGAGTGCATCCACACCCAGGCCCGCACGTTCAATCGGGTCGACTACGCTCCCGCCGTGCTGGAGCTGGAAATCGCATTTCGTTTCAACCGCGACTTCGCGCCGCAAGACCAGGACTACAGCGACGAGCAGGTGCACGCAGGCATCGGCGAGATGGCCGCTGCCGTGGAAATCGTCGCGAGCCGTTTTGCCGCCTGGCCGAAGGTCGAGCCTCTGACCCAGTTGGCCGACCTGCTCAACCATGGCGCGCTGGTGGTCGGTGCTTTCGTGCCATACCGGGAGGACTTCCCCTTCGCCCAACCGTCGCTCGAGTTCCTGTTCAACGACCACAGCATCGTGCCGGGGACTGCCGCGAACCCAGCGGGCGATCCGCGACGGTTGCTGCCGTGGCTGGTCAATCACCACACGCGCCAGGGGCTCACCTTGGCAAAGGGCCTGGTGATCACCACCGGTTCGTTCACCGGCATGTACGCTGCGCAGACTTCAGGCAAGGTGGTTGGCATGATCGAGGGTTTGCCAGCGGTGAAGCTCGATATTCAATAAGCCACCCAGGCACCTGCTGAAATGGACCGGGATACGGCGCCACACACCAGTCGTGTGGCGCCGTTTGCTATCAGGCGGGGACGTAGTCGCGGTATTTCGGCTCCCAGAACGTGGCCTCGATCGCCTCACGCAACGCCGCCTCATCCTGCTGCGGCGCAACGCCTTCGGCACATGCCTCCAGGGCCACGGCCAGGGCGATATCCTTGCTCACTCGCTGGACCTCGTTCATCGGCGGCAGCATCTCGCCAGCCTGCGCGCTGTCGGCCAGCGCCCTGGCCGAGGCCATCAGCATGCGCTCGGTGACCCGGCGCGCCTTGCTGGCGATCACCCCCAAGCCGACGCCAGGGAAGATATACGAGTTGTTGCACTGGGCGATGCGGAAGCTGCGCCCGTTCACTTCGACCGGCTGGAACGGGCTGCCGGTGGCCACCAGCGCCTGGCAGTCGGTCCAGCGCAGGATATCGGCCGGATGCGCCTCGATCTGCGAGGTCGGGTTCGACAGCGGCATGATGATCGGCCTGGAACAGCCTTGGTACAGCGTGGTGATGACTTCCTCGGTGAACAGCCCGGCCTTGCCCGACACACCGATCAACACCGTCGGCCTGGCATTGGCCACCACTTCCTGCAGGTTTGGCCAATCGCCCTGGTAGCGCCACTGGGCCAATGACGCAGTGGTGTGCGAGAGGCGTGTCTGGAAGTCGTACAGCCCCTGCTGGTGGTCGGTGAGCAGGCCTTTGCTGTTGAGCAGGAATACCTGGCTACGGGCCTGTGCGTCGCTCAGGCCTTCCTCCACCATGGCCTGGATGATCTGCTCGGCAATGCCGCAACCTGCAGAACCTGCACCGACGAAGGCAATGGTCTGCTTCGACAGCGGCTCGCCCTTGATCCTGCAGGCTGCCAGCAAGGTGCCGACGGTGACTGCGGCGGTTCCCTGGATGTCGTCGTTGAAACAGCACACCTTGTCGCGATAGCGCGCCAACAACGGCATGGCCGTGGTCAGGGCGAAGTCTTCGAACTGCAGCAGGGCATCGGGCCAGCGTTTCTGCACGGCATCGACGAAGGCCTGGAGAAACGCATCGTAGTCCGCGCCGCGAACCCGAGGTTGCTTGAGGCCGAAGTACTCCGGATCGTCGAGCAGTGTGCTGTTGCCAGTGCCGACGTCGAGCACCACCGGCAACGTGTAGGCCGGGCTGATGCCACCGCAGGCGGTGTACAACGACAGCTTGCCGATCGGGATACCCATGCCGCCCACGCCCTGATCGCCGAGCCCGAGAATGCGCTCGCAGTCACTGACGACGATGACTTTGACCTTGTCCTTGGTGACGTTATTGAGGATCTCGTCGATGCGATCACGATCATCGTACGAGATGAACACACCGCGGTAGCTGCGGTAGATGCGGGAAAATTCCTGACAAGCCTTGCCGACGGTGGGGGTGTAGATGATCGGCAGCATCTCTTCGAGATGGGTTTCCACCAGCTTGTAGAACAGGGTTTCGTTACGATCCTGGACCGAGCGCAGGTACACGTGTTTTTCCAGGTTGCCTGGGGCTTCGCTGAATTGCCGGTAACACCTGGCCACCTGTTGCTCCAGCGTTTCGACGTGGGCCGGAAGCAGGCCGAGCAGGTGCAACTGCTCACGCTCAATGGCCGAGAAGGCAGTACCTTTGTTCAACAATGACGTTTCCAGCAGCGTGGGGCCGCGAAACTTGACGGGCAACGGACGACGTACTGACGGCATGGAAGTGGCCTCGTTTGCTTGTTGTATTTTGCATTCAATATACCAAGCGGGCGCGTGATTGCAATCAAGCGCCGGCAGGGTTCCAGTATCCCGCTGTGTTGTAGACCTCTTTAAGGTAGTCGACGAAAAACCGCACCTTGGCCGGCAGGTGACGCTGTTGCGGCCACACTGCCTGGATGTCGTAATCTGGCAACGCGAACTCGTCGAGGACCGTCACCAACGTTCCCTGGTCGAGCGCTGCCTGGATTTCCCAGGTCGAGCGCCAGCCGATGCCGACGCCTTGCTGCATCCATGAGGCGAGCAGTTCACCATCGTTGCAGGCCAGGTTGCCGCTGACCTTCATCGCCACTGGGCGGCCATCGCGCATGAAGGTCCAGCCACGTTGCTGGCCACCTTGCAGGGTGAAGGCCAGGCAGTTGTGCTCAGCCAGGTCTTCGAGGGTGCGCGGGCGACCGTGACGAGCGAAATATTCCGGGGTGCCGCACACCACGCGACGATTGGGGAACAACTTGACCGCCACGTAGTTGGGATCGCGGATCTCGCCGATGCGGATGCTCAAGTCATAGCCTTCGCTGACCAGGTCCACCACGCTGTCGGTGAGGTTGAAGGCCAGCTTCACATGGGGATAGCGCTGCTGGAACGCCAAGGCATGAGGCGCGACATGCATGCGCCCGAACGCCGCAGGTGCCGAGATCTGCAGGCTGCCTTTGACCAACGACGAGCTGCTGCAGATCGCCGCTTCCAGGTCATCGAATTCGAGCAGCACCTGCCTGGCCCGCTCCAGCAGCTGTTCGCCCAGGGCGGTCAGTTTCAGGCCCCGGGTGGAGCGGTGCATGAGTTTCACGCCCAAACGTTTTTCCAGGCTGTCGAGGCGTCTGCCCATGACCACCGGCGTCACGCCTTCAACCAGCGCGGCAGCGGCGAAGCTGCCCTTCTGCGCCACCTGGACGAAGCTTTGCAACTCAACGTATCGCCCCATTCCATACCTCAAGTATCGACAGAATCTAATTTACTGGCCTTCAACAGGATCGCTCGCTGCTCCATGCTGCCACTCAATAAGAAAAATATCGACTACATGACAGGAGATCACCATGGCAAAGATGAGAGCAATCGATGCAGCCGTTCTGGTCATGCGCCGTGAAGGCGTAGAGACTGCGTTCGGCATTCCTGGGGCTGCCATCAACCCGCTGTACTCGGCCCTGAAGAAAGTCGGTGGCATCGATCACGTCCTCGCTCGCCACGTCGAAGGTGCCTCGCACATGGCCGAGGGCTACACCCGCGCCAATCCCGGCAACATCGGCGTGTGCATCGGTACCTCCGGCCCAGCCGGTACCGACATGGTCACTGGCCTGTACAGCGCCTCGGCCGACTCCATCCCGATCCTCTGCATCACCGGCCAGGCTCCGCGCGCTCGTCTGCACAA
>NZ_JAHWIW010000048.1:0-33938 GCF_025377065.1 Pseudomonas sp. HD6422
TCGCAGGGTGCCGGGGTGACCATCTCATTAAGGGACCCGCCGTAAAGGCGGAAGGGGCCAGTAGCGCCGCTACATCCTTCGGATCAGCCACCCAATCACAGAGCCCCAATCCCAAATCCCCAACCCCACTCCGCCAACCCCACCAATCTGTGAAGAACCCAAAAACGGGACTGTCAGCCTTGCCTAAGGCCCGATGATCGGGCACCGTGCCGCTACGCCGAATCATAAGGATACAAATTCATGTCACATTCCCTAGCCGGCACATTGGCCCACGGTTTCCTGGGTCAGTCGCCCCGCTGGTACAAGGCGCTGATTGCCCTGTTCCTGGTGCTCAACCCCTTGCTGCTCACCACTGCAGGCCCCGTAGCCGCAGGCTGGACACTGGTGATCGAGTTCATCTTCTGCCTGGCCATGGCGCTCAAGTGCTACCCGCTGATGCCCGGCGGCCTGCTCTTGATCGAAGCGCTGGTCCTGGGCATGACCTCGCCGGAGGCTCTGTACGAGGAACTGCTGCACAACTTCCCCGTGATCCTGCTGCTGATGTTCATGGTCGCCGGCATTCACTTCATGAAGGAACTGCTGCTGTTCGTGTTCTCGCGCATCCTGCTCGGGGTCCGCAGCAAGGCCGCGCTGTCGCTGCTGTTCTGCGTATTGTCGGCGTTCTTGTCGGCGTTTCTCGATGCCCTGACCGTGACTGCCGTGATCATCAGCGCCGCTGTCGGTTTCTACGCCGTTTACCACCGTGTCGCATCGGGTACCAACCCACGCGAGGACAGTGCCGTGGACAGCGACCAGCGTATTCATGGACTGCATCGCGACGACCTCGACCAGTTCCGCGCCTTCCTGCGCAGCCTGCTGATGCACGGTGCCGTCGGTACCGCACTGGGGGGTGTCTGCACCTTGGTCGGCGAACCACAGAACCTGCTGATCGGCCATGAGATGAGCTGGCATTTCGTCGAGTTCTTCCTCAAGGTGGCACCGGTGTCGCTGCCGGTACTGGCTGCCGGCCTGGTCACCTGCGTGCTGCTCGAGCGCTTTGCCCTGTTCGGCTACGGTATTCGACTGCCGGAGAATGTCCGCCAGGTACTGGCAAACTGCGCCAAGGAAGACGACGCGGCACGAACCCAGGCCCAGCGACTGGCGCTGTGGGTGCAGGGTCTGGCGGCGCTGATCCTGATCGTGTGCCTGGCCCTGCATGTGGCCGAGGTGGGCCTGATCGGCCTGATGGTGATCGTGCTCATCACCGCCTTCACCGGCATCAACGACGAGCACCGCCTGGGCCGCGCGTTCCAGGACGCCATGCCGTTCACCGCACTGTTGGTGGTGTTCTTCGCGGTGGTAGCTGTGATCCACCAGCAGCAGTTGTTCACCCCTCTCATCGAATGGGTGCTGGCCCTGCCGGCCGAGCAACAGCCGGGCATGCTGTACCTGGCCAACGGGCTGCTGTCGGCCATCAGCGACAACGTGTTCGTCGCTACCATCTACATCACCGAGGTCAAGCAGGCCTTCCTCCAGGGCAGCATGAGCAAGGAACACCTCGAAACCCTGGCCGTGGCGATCAACACCGGCACCAACCTGCCCAGTGTCGCTACGCCCAACGGGCAGGCCGCGTTCCTGTTCTTGCTGACCTCGTCGATTGCACCGCTGGTGCGGCTGTCGTACGGGCGCATGGTCTGGATGGCGCTGCCGTATACCTTGGTTATGGGCGGTCTGGGCTGGTGGGCGGTGACCTACTGGCTGTGATCGTCAGCCGCACTTTTGCCCGTGCCGCGCGGTCGAAATTCACGTCCCCCTTGCAAGGAGTTTGATCATGGCTCTGCGTACCGCCCTGCTTCTATCCTGTATCAGCCTGGCACTGGTCGGTTGCGCCGGCTCCGCCGATGAAACGCGCAACCCACCCACCACTCAGCAGGTCGACCTGCAGCGCTATCAAGGCACCTGGTACGAGCTGGCTCGGTTGCCGATGTTCTTCCAGCGCAACTGCGTGAAGTCCCAGGCGCACTATGCACTGCGCGAAGACGGCCGCATCGATGTGACCAATGTCTGCCAGGAAAAGGACGGGCAGACCAATGCAGCCCACGGCACCGCCGAGCCCCAGCAAGCCGGCAAGACCGACAAGCTGTGGGTGCGCTTCGACAACTGGTTCAGCCGCCTGGCGCCGAACCTGACCAAGGGCCAGTACTGGGTGCTGTACCACGACGCGGACTATCGCGTGGCGCTGGTCGGCCACCCCAATCGCGAGTACCTCTGGCTGTTGTCACGGACCGAAACGGTCAGCGACCAGACCCGTGAACGCTTGCTGAGCATCGCCCGTGAACAAGGCTATGACACCAGCAAGCTGATCTGGCGCCAGCAGTGAGCCGCTTGAGGGCGCCATTGGCCTACAATGGCGCCCTCAAGCGTTAAGGAATTCGCCATGGACCTGCAGTTTCTGGGCACCTCGGCCGGCGTGCCCACCAAGGCCCGCAATGTCAGCGCCACTGCCGTCATCGAGGCCAGCGGTCGGCGCTGGTATCTGGTCGATTGCGGCGAAGGCACCCAGCATCGCCTCTTGCATTCGCCCCTTTCGTTGCGCGACCTGAGCGGCATCTTCATCACCCATGTGCACGGCGACCATTGCTTCGGCTTACCGGGGTTGCTGGCCAGTGCCGGAGTGAGCGGGCGCAGCGAGCCGCTCGACCTCGTGCTGCCCGCTGCGCTGCATGAGTGGCTGCGCCTGAGCCTGACAGCCAGCGACAGCTACCTGCCTTTCGAGTTGCGCCTACATGCGCTGGAGGGCTTCTGCGGCTGGCGCAATGCGGTGCTGCAAGTGGAGACCGTGCAGCTGTCGCACCGGGTGCCCAGCGTCGGTTATGTGTTCAGCGAGCTGAACCCGGAACCCCGCCTGGATATCCCGCGCTTGGAAGCCGATGGCGTGGCGAGGGGGCCGTTGTGGGGGGAACTGGCCAGGGGCCAGAATGTGGTGCATGAAGGCCGGACCTTGCAGGCTGCCGACTACCTGCGCGCTTCACGTCCGCCACGGCGGGTGATCGTCTGCGGCGATAACGACCGTCCTGAATTGCTCGCCGAGGTCGCCCGCGACGTGGATGTGCTGGTACACGAGGCCACGTTCACCGAGCCGGTCGTCGCCCGCTCCGGCCTGACTTGGGGCCACAGCACGGCAGCCCAGGTGGCGCGCTTCGCCGAACTGGCCGGGGTGCGCAACCTGGTGCTGACCCACTTCAGCGCCCGTTATCCAAGCCTGGAGAGCATTGCCCAGGAAGCCCAGGCGCATTACCGGGGCAACTTGACGCTGGCGCGGGACCTGCAGCGCTATCACCTGGATCGCGACGGCTGCCTGGTCGCGGCTCAAACGTAGTCGCCCGCCCCTGAAGCAGCCCGGTCGCGCACAGGACACTGGGCCCGATGCAGGTTGAGTGCGGTGTTGATGATGCCGATATGGCTGAACGCCTGGGGGTAGTTGCCCAGCATGCGCTTGCCCGCCGGGTCGTACTGCTCGGCCAGCAGCCCCACGTCGTTGCACAAGCCCAGCAGGCGCTCGTACAGCGCCTGGGCCTGTTGCTGGCGGCCAAGCAGCACGTAGACATCCGCCAACCAGAACGAACAGACCAGAAAGGTACCTTCGCCTGGGGTCAGGCCATCGCTGCAGCTGTCGGTGTCGTAGCGCAACAGCAGGCCGTTCTTCAGCAGGCGCTGCTCGATCTGCGCCAGAGTCTCGACGAAACGAGGGTCGTGGGCAGGAAGAAAGCCGGTCAGGGCGATCTGCAACAGGCTGGCATCAATCTCGTCGGAACCGTAGGCCTGCACGAAAAACCGCCCCGTGGCGTCCAGGCCGTGACTGCAGACCTCGTGGTGAATCTGGTCGGCGATCTGCCGATAGTGTCGTCCCTGCTCGCGGCCCTCTTCGGTGGTTTCGGCCAGGCCTGCGGCCCGGTCGAACGCGACCCAGGCCATGACTTTCGAGTGCACGAACTGCTGAGGGCCACCCCGCACTTCCCAGATGCCTTCATCCGGCTCGCGCCAGATGCGCTCCAGGTACGGCAGGATCAAACGGGCGATGGAGGCGCTGCGTGGATGACGCGGCAGGCCTCCCTTGATCGCCTGGCTCATGGCATCGGCCAGCTCGCCGAAGATATCCAGTTGCAGTTGCTGGGCCGCGGCGTTGCCTACGCGTACCGGTTGCGAGTGCTCGTAGCCGGCAAGCCAGGGCAACTCGAACTCATGCAGGTCGCGCTCACCCGCCAGGCCGTACATGATCTGCATCTGCTCGGCGTTGCCGGCCACCGAGCGCAGCAACCACTCGCGCCAGGCCTGGGCTTCATCGAAATAGCCCAGGTTCATGAACGCCAGCAAGGTCATGGTGGCATCGCGCAGCCAGCAGAAGCGGTAGTCCCAGTTGCGCTCGCCACCCACCCGCTCGGGCAGCGAGGTGGTCACGGCGGCCACGATGCCGCCGGTCGGTGCGTAGGTCATGGCCTTGAGGGTCAGCAACGAGCGTCGCACCACGGCACTGTAGGGGCCGACGTCCGGGCATCGGGCGGCGAAAGCCTGCCACTGGGCGATGGTCTGCTCCAATGCACGCTCGATGTTGCAGTCCGGTTGCACCGGCAGGTGCGAAGGTTGATGGCGCAGGCTGAACACCTGACGCTCGCCGGCACTGACGCGAAACCGCGCCACGGTGTGGTGATCCATACCGTGGGCCTCGACCGTGCTGCACAACAGCAAACGGTCGGGACCGGCGACGGCGCTGAGGGTCAGCGGGTCGAGCTTTTCCACCCAAGGCACGCTGCGCCCGTAGTCGAAGCGCATCACCAGATCCATTTCGAAGTTGATCTCGCCCGACAGGCCCTCGACGATGCGCACCACCGAATTGACCTCGCCCAGCGGCATCAGGTCGAGCACCCGGGCACGGCCACCGGCGGTGACCCAGGTAGTCTCCAGCACCAGTGTGTCGTCCAGGTAGCGGCGCGTGCTGCGCTCGACGTCATCGCTGGGCGCCAGACGCCAACGGCCGTTTTCCTCATTGCCGAGCAACGCTGCGAATACCGCCGGAGCGTCGAAGCGCGGCAGGCACAGCCAGTCGAGGGAGCCGTCACGGCTGACCAGGGCGGCACTGCGGCAATTGCCGAGCAAGGCGTAGTCTTCGATTGGAGCAGGCATCGAGTCTCCTTGGTTGAATGCCGGGATGGCGGGCATCAGCTGCGGTTACGGCCCAATGGCTGCCACTCGCGCTTGTCCTTGGCCAGAAGGTCGTCGGCCGCCTTCGGCCCATCTTGCCCGGCGGGGTATTCATGCACCTCACCGCCCTTGGCCCAGGCCTGCAGGAACGGCTGCACCGCGCGCCAGCCGTTCTCGATGTTGTCGGCCCGCTGGAACAAGGTCTGGTCGCCGGTCAAGCAGTCGTAGATCAGGGTTTCGTAGCCGGTGGCCGGGGTCATGTTGAAGTAGTCCTTGTAGGCGAACCCCAGCTCGACGTTTTCCACCACCACTTCAGGCCCCGGCCGCTTGGCCTGAATGGCGAAAGCCATGCCCTCGTCGGGCTGGATCTGAATCCTCAGGAAGTTGGGCTTGGGTCGCTCCAGGGCCGACTGGCGGAACTGGGCATAGGGTGCCGGCTTGAAGCAGATGACGATCTCGGTGTCGCGCACGCTCATGCGCTTGCCGGTACGCAAGTAGAACGGCACCCCGGCCCAGCGCCAGTTGTCGATCATCACCTTGAGCGCCACGTAGGTTTCGGTCTGGCTGTCGGCTGCCACGTTGGGCTCCTGGCGATAACCGGGCAGACGCTTGCGCCCCTGCTTGCCGGCGCTGTATTGACCGCGCACGGAGTTTTTCAGCGCCATGGTCGGCGACCAGGGGCGCACCGCGCCGATGACCTTGGCCTTTTCACTGCGCACGGCATCGGCGGCGAACGCCGCCGGTGGCTCCATGGCCACCATCGCCAGCAACTGGAACAGGTGATTGGGCACCATGTCGCGCAGCGCGCCGGTGCTGTCGTAGAACGCGCCGCGGGTCTCCACACCGACGGTTTCGGCGGCGGTGATCTGCACGTGGTCGATGTAGTGGTTGTTCCAGAACGACTCGAACAGACCGTTGGAAAAACGGCTGACCAAGATGTTCTGCACCGTTTCCTTGCCTAGGTAGTGGTCGATGCGGTAGATCTGCCGCTCGCCCATGACCTTCAACAGGCAGGCATTGAGCGCCTCGGCACTGGCCAGGTCGGTGCCGAAGGGTTTTTCCACCACCACCCGGCGAAAACCCCCTGCGGACTCATCGAGCAGGCCGGCCTGGCCCAGGCGCTGGGCCACTTCAGGAAAGAACCGCGGCGCGGTGGCCAGGTAGAAAATCGCGTTGCCATGGCGGGTGGCATCGATGCGCTTGGCCAGAGCGGCATAGGTCTCGGGGTCGAGGAAGTCGCCGGTCTGGTAGTCCAGGCACTTGGCCAGCCGCGCCCAGCGTTTCTCGTCCAGGCACTTGCCGGCGCAGTCGCCAGCCTGATCGCGCTCGCGCATGAAGCCATACAGGTGCTCGACGAACCCCTCGCGGTCCGAGGCGTTGTGATCGACGCCGACGATGCGCAGGTTGCGATCCAGCAGGCCGTCGCGGCTGAGGTTGTACAGCGCCGGCATCAGCAGGCGCTTGACCAGGTCGCCGCTGGCGCCGAACAGGAACAGCGTGCACGGCGGCGCAGTGCGCGGCTTGCGTGGATTCATTCGGCTTTCTTCTCGACGTGGCCGCCAAAGCCCAGGCGCATGGCCGAAAGGATCTTGTCGCCGTAGGTGCCCTGCTGCTGGCGCGAGCGGAAGCGGGCGAACAAGGCACTGGACAGCACCGGCACCGGCACCGCCTGCTCGACGGCAGCATCGATGGTCCAGCGTCCTTCGCCGCTGTCGGACACCGAACCACTGAACTGTGTCAGTTGTGGATCGGCCACCAGGGCATCGGCGGTGAGGTCGAGCAGCCAGGAGGTCACCACACTGCCTCGGCGCCAGACTTCCGCGATTTCAGCCACATTGAGGTCGAAGCGCTGGTCCTCCGGCAGTTCGTTGCCGCCTTTGCTGCGCAGCAGGTCGAAGCCTTCGGCATAGGCCTGCATCAGGCCGTACTCGATGCCGTTGTGCACCATCTTCACGTAGTGCCCGGCACCGGGCGGGCCGGCATGGATGTAGCCGTGCTCGGCGCGCTGGTGCTCGCCCTCGCGCCCCTGGGTGCGAGGAATGTCGCCAACACCTGGGGCCAAGGCCTTGAACAAGGGCTCCAGGCGCTCGAACACGTCCTTCTCGCCCCCGATCATCATGCAGTAGCCCCGTTCCAGACCCCACACTCCCCCGGAGGTACCGACGTCGAGGTAATGCAAGCCGCGTGTGGCCAGCTCGCCCGCCCGGCGGACGTCGTCCTTGTAGAAGGTGTTACCGCCGTCGATGATCGCATCGCCCGGCTCCAGCAGCTCGGCCAGCTGGGCGATGGTCTGCTCGGTCGGCTCGCCCGCCGGCAGCATCACCCACACCGCGCGCGGTGCCTTGAGCTTCTGCACCAGCGCGCCCAGGTCGTGCGCGCCCTGGGCGCCTTCGCCCTCCAGCGCGGTCACCGCGTCACGGCTGCGATCATGGACCACGGTGCGGTGGCCGGCGCGCATCAAGCGCCTTGCGATATTGCCGCCCATGCGGCCCAGCCCGACGATTCCCAGTTGCATGAGCCGATGCTCCCCTTTCACGAAAAATTAGATGACAACACAGTTCAGGTTTTCAGATTAGTCCAGCGTACCGCACGAGGGTTCAGCGACGAACGGCGAGACAACCATAAACAAAAAAGTTCCCATCGCCTTGGAAAGAATTCACAATGCGCGCCGCATGAAGCGTCTAAGCTTCAACTGTCACCAGCCAAAACCGCGAGGTGTATTCATGGGTACATACATGCCTGCCACTCCAACCCAGACCCTCTATGTCTCCGTGCGCCGCGACGAACTGCGTCAGTTGAAGGATGAGCGTGACCAGTTGCGCCTTCAAGTCGCCCAGCTGAGCATGCTGCTGGAGCAAAAGCGCGCTGACGACAAATCCGTCAGCCTGTAAGTAACCTCCCCTCCTGCGTGGGAGCTGCCCTGGCTCCCACCCGACCGCAGCGCCTCCCTGCACTAAACCGCCTCAACTGAAGACGACTCACGAATTCGGAAGTCCCCACTACCCGGCGCTACTGAGCTCGGGATCGCTGGTCAGACGGGCGAACGCCGCCTGCGACCGGTGAATGTATCTATTTGTGTACGAACTGCAACCGGACACACAACTCGGCAACAGCTGCCCACGGCAGACACAGACGGGATACAGCGTTCCTCTTTACTGGCTGGCATCAACCGCACCGATGCCCACGCAAGGAGACGCACGATGTTCGCCAGCCACCCCACCACCGCCCCGTCCGCGCCACGCCACCTGACCCGCGCAGCCCTGTTTGCCTGTGCCCTGTTGCCGCTCGGCCTGGCCGCCACCGGCAGCACTTTGGCAGCATCCGCAGCTCCCACGGTCTCGTCCAGCAGCCAGGACACCTTCGGCCCGCTCAAGCACATCAAGGCCGGCGTGCTGGATGTGGCCTACGTCGAGCAGGGGCCGGCCGATGGCCCGGTGGTGATTCTGCTGCATGGTTGGCCATACGATATCCATAGCTTCCAGGAGGTCGCCCCAACCCTGGCCGCCAAGGGCTACCGGGTGCTGGTGCCGTATGTGCGCGGTTATGGCCAGACCCGTTTTCTCTCCGCGCAGACCCCGCGCAATGCTCAGCCTGCAGCACTGGCCAGCGACCTGATCGCGTTCATGGACGCCCTGCATGTGCAGCGCGCCGTGCTCGCCGGTTTCGACTGGGGTGCACGCACCGCCGACATCGTCGCGGCGCTTTGGCCGGAACGGGTCAAGGCCCTGGTGTCGGTCAGCGGTTACCTGATCAGCAGCCAGGAAGCCGCCAAGGCACCGCTGCCACCGAGTGCCGAATTGCAGTGGTGGTACCAGTACTATTTCGCTACCGCCCGAGGCCAGGCCGGCTATGCCGCCAACCGTCACGCCTTCGCCAAGCTCATCTGGCAGATCGCCTCGCCCAAGTGGGCATTCGACGATGCCACTTTCGAACGCAGCGCCAAGGCCCTGGACAATCCCGACCAGGTCGCCATCACCGTGCACAACTACCGTTGGCGCCTGGGCCTGGCCCAGGGCGAAGCGCAGTACGACCCGCTGGAAGCCAAATTGGCCAAGCTGCCGAGCATCAGCGTGCCGACCATCACCCTCGAAGGCGATGCCAACGGCGCCCCACATCCGCCAGCCGAGGCCTATGCCCAGCGTTTCAGCGGCAAGTACGAATACCGCCTGATCGCCGGCGGCATCGGCCATAACCTGCCGCAAGAGGCGCCGCAGGCCTTCGCCAAGGCAGTGGTGGACGCAGATCATCTTTGAACGGCAAGGCGCAGCAACCGGGTCAATTGCTACAGCAAGTTTCACCTGCCAGGCGAAACTCTTCGCGCACGATCCGTGCGGGCCTGGCGGGTGAAGCACCCATTCCATTGCAGCGCGACCCAGGACTGCCGGGGCCTGCGTTTCTTCGCTCAGATTCACGAACGGAAACAGATCTCACATCTGAATGTAGGAATGGTTAACCTACCGCTGTAGGCCGGATAACCAACTTGCGAAATGCCTGTATGAAACCCCAGTTCCGAGCCCGACTTTCGAGCTGTTAGGGTCCGCGCTTCCTACAACGGCACGGATGCCCACGGCAAAGAGAAACAACATGGAACATTTTCACGAAGCAGCACGCGGGCTGCAGAAAACCCTGCTGGACCTGCGCCGCTCCCGCGACCGCCTGCTGGCGGATGGCGAACTGGAAAAAGCCGCGACGCTTGGCCTGCAGATCAGGCAGATGGAGCAGATGCTGAGCAACCTGCCGCCAGCGCTGCGGCCAGCGACCTTGCAGTAAACCTCCGACGCGCTCGTCCGCTCAGCGCCAGCCCTCCAGGCGCATGGTCGCCCGTACCAGGCGCTGCTCTTCCTGTTCGATCTCGCGCAAGTTGTCGCGAATACTATGGATGTGCTCCTTGGCTGCCCGCTGCGCCTGTTCCGGCAGTTGCTCCATCACCGCGTGGTACAGGCGGGCGTGCTGGCGGTCGATCTGGCGTTTTTGCGCCGGCCGGCAGTAAAGGTTGTTGACCGAGGCGAACACGGTGCTCAAGGTCAGGTCGCTGAGGGTCTGCAGGGTGTGAACCAGCACCGGGTTGTGCGAGGCCTCGCTGATCGCCCGGTGAAACGCATGGTCGAGCCGCGCCTGCTCGCGGGGATCGTGCGGCTGCGCATCCTCATGGGCGGCCAGCATGTCGTCGTAGCGGCGTTTGATCAGCAGCCGGTCGACCTCGGTGGCACGTAGCGCGGCCAGACGAGCCGACTCGCCTTCGAGCAAAGCCCGCACCTCGAGCAGGTCGAACAAGGTGCGCGGCTGGGAACTGAACAGGTGCATCAGCGGCGTGGCATTGTCGGCGCGGGTCAGGTCGGCGACATAGGAACCGCGACCATGCTCGGTTTCGACGATGCCCCGGCCCCTGAGCACGCGCAACCCTTCGCGAAGCGCCGAACGCGAACAGCCCAGCTTCTCCACCAGGCGTCGTTCCGATGGCAAGGCCTGACCCACCTTGATCACGCCGTCGACGATCAACTTCTCGATTCGCTCTGCGACCTGGTCGGCGACCTGGACCCTTTCTTGTTTCGTGTGCGGCGAACTGGACATCGCAACCTCTTGTTCACTGGTAGGACCAGTTGTCAGTGGGCAAGGCGCTTTCATCAAGATCCTAGCCCCGAAAGCCCCCAAGCATCCACCTCTTCACCTGACAGCAGGAAAAAAGTGGTAGGACCAGTGAACCCGCCCCTCGACGTCAGCTGTCCCAGGCCGCAGTCTCGAAGACGTTCAGCGTGGAGCCGCAGACCTTGGTCTGGGCTCGTCATAACAAAACACAAAAGCGAGCACCATGAACATTCTCTACGACGAGCGCGTCGACGGCGCGCTCCCCCGGGTGGACAAGGCAATGCTGCTCGATCGCCTGCGCTCGGCCCTGCCCGACCTGGAGATCCTGCACACCCTCGAAGACCTGCGTCCCTACGAGTGCGACGGCCTGTCGGCCTATCGCGTGGTGCCGCTGCTGGTGGTGCTGCCCGAACGCCTCGAACAGGTGCAGGCGCTGCTCAAGCTGTGCCACGCGCTGAACGTGCCGGTGGTGGCACGCGGTGCCGGTACCGGGCTGTCCGGCGGCGCGCTGCCGCTCGAACAAGGCATCCTGTTGGTCATGGCACGCTTCAATCGCATTCTCGAAATCAATCCCGAAGGCCGCTTCGCCCGCGTTCAACCTGGGGTACGCAACCTGGCCATCTCCCAGGCGGCAGCGCCCCATGGCCTGTACTACGCGCCCGATCCTTCCTCGCAGATCGCCTGCTCGATCGGCGGCAACGTGGCCGAAAACGCCGGTGGCGTGCACTGCCTGAAATACGGCCTGACCGTGCACAACCTGCTGAAGGTGGACATTCTCACCATCGAGGGCGAATGCATGACCCTGGGCAGCGATGCCTTCGACGCGCCGGGCTTCGATCTGCTGGCGCTGTTCACCGGCTCCGAAGGCATGCTCGGCGTGGTCACCGAGGTCACCGTCAAACTGCTACCCAAGCCACAGGTGGCGCGGGTACTGCTGGCCAGCTTCGACTCGGTGGAAAAAGCCGGGCGAGCGGTGGCCGACATCATCAGCGCCGGGATCATCCCCGGTGGTCTGGAGATGATGGACAACCTGTCGATCCGCGCCGCCGAAGACTTCATCCACGCCGGCTACCCGGTGGACGCTGCGGCCATTCTGCTCTGCGAGCTCGATGGCGTGGAGGCCGATGTGGAGGACGATTGCCAGCGGGTCGAGGCAGTGCTCAAGGCTGCCGGGGCCACCGACGTGCGCCTGGCCTGCGACGAGGCCGAACGGGCGCGGTTCTGGGCCGGGCGCAAGAACGCCTTCCCCGCCGTCGGACGCATCTCGCCGGACTACTACTGCATGGACGGCACCATTCCGCGCCGGGCGCTGCCCGAGGTGCTCACCGGTATCAGCACGCTGTCGGAAACGTTCGGTCTGCGGGTGGCCAACGTATTCCATGCCGGCGACGGCAACATGCACCCGCTGATTCTGTTCGATGCCAACCAGCCCGGCGAACTGGAGCGCGCCGAGGCCCTGGGCGCTCGCATCCTCGAACTGTGCGTAGCGGTGGGCGGCAGCATCACCGGCGAGCACGGCGTGGGCCGCGAGAAGATCAACGCGATGTGCGCGCAGTTCAGCAGCGACGAACTGACCCTGTTCCATGCCGTCAAGCACGCCTTCGACCCCCAGGGCCTGCTCAACCCTGGCAAGAACATTCCGACCCTGCACCGTTGCGCCGAGTTCGGCTCGATGCACGTGCACCACGGCCAACTGCCGTTCCCTGAACTGGAGCGCTTCTGATGCGACACGATCACGACGCCAGCGTGGCGCTGCTGGAGCAGGTCAACCAGGCGCTCAACGAACGCACCCCGCTGCGCATCCAGGGCGGCAACAGCAAGGCCATGCTCGGCCGCCCGGTCCAGGGCGAGGTGCTCGACACCCGCGTGCACCGCGGCATCGTCAGCTACGACCCGACCGAACTGGTGCTCACTGCCCGAGCCGGTACGCCGTTGGCGGAAATCGAAGCGGCGTTGCAGGCCCAGGGGCAGATGCTGCCTTTCGAGCCACCGCACCTGGGCCCTGAGGCGACCCTGGGCGGCATGGTCGCCGTGGGCCTGTCCGGCCCTCGTCGGCCATGGGCCGGTTCGACCCGCGACTATGTGCTGGGCACCCGGGTGATCACTGGCCACGGCAAGTTGTTGCGCTTTGGCGGCGAGGTGATGAAGAACGTCGCCGGCTATGACCTGTCACGCTTGATGGCCGGCAGTTTCGGCTGTCTGGGGCTGCTGGTCGAGGTGTCGCTGAAGGTGCTGCCCAAGCCACGCGCGTGCCACAGTCTGCGCTTGCCGATGGATGCCCATCAGGCCCTGGGCGAGCTGGCCGAATGGGGTCAGCAGCCGATACCGATCAGCGCCGCCTGCCACGACGGCGAGGCCCTGCACCTGCGCCTGGAGGGCGGCGAAGGTTCGGTGGCTTCAGCCGTCGACCGGCTCGGCGGCCAGGCACTGGACAGCCGGTACTGGGCCGAACTGCGCGAGCAACGCCTGGGCTTCTTCGCCGGCGACGAACCGCTGTGGCGGCTGTCGCTGCCGAACAACACGCCGCTGCTGAACCTGCCGGGCAGACAGTTGCTCGATTGGGCCGGCGCCCAGCGCTGGCTGAAGTCCGATGCCCCGGCGCAGACCATTCGCGCGGCTGCGGCCCAGGTCGGAGGTCACGCGACCTTGTTCCGCCAGGACCCGGAGCCTTTCCAACCACTGGCCGAACCGCTGTTGCGCTATCACCGCAACCTCAAGCAGCAACTCGACCCCCAGGGCATCTTCAACCCTGGCCGTCTGTACGCCGACGTCTGAGAGCGCGCCATGCAAACCGATCTGAGCGATTACGCCAAAAGCCTTCCTCGCGCCGAGGAAGCCGAACGCATTCTGCGTTCGTGTGTGCACTGCGGTTTCTGCACCGCCACCTGCCCGACCTACCAGTTGCTCGGCGACGAACTGGACGGGCCGCGCGGGCGCATCTACCTGATCAAGCAGGTGCTCGAAGGCCAGGAGGTGACCGCCAAGACGCAAAGCCACCTAGACCGCTGCCTGACCTGTCGCAACTGCGAAACCACCTGCCCTTCGGGCGTGGAGTACCACAGCCTGCTGGACATCGGCCGTGCGGTGGTCGAGGAAAAGGTCCCGCGCCCGCTCGGCCAACGCCTGCTGCGCGAAGGTCTGCGCAGCGTGGTGCCCCGGCCTGCGCTGTTCAAGGCCTTCACGCAGACCGCCAAGGCGTTGCGCCCGCTGTTACCACACACCCTGCAAGCCAAGCTGCCGCGCCATGCACCGCCAGCCAAGCCGCGCCCGCAGCGTCAGCATGCGCGTCAGGTGCTGATGCTCGAAGGCTGCGTGCAACCGAGCCTGTCGCCCAATACCAATGCCGCCGCCGCCCGTGTGCTCGACCGCCTGGGCATCTCGGTGACCGCGGCGCGGGAGGCCGGTTGCTGCGGCGCGGTGGACTATCACCTCAACGCTCAGGACAAAGGCCTCGATCGGGCCCGGCGCAACATCGACGCCTGGTGGCCGGCGATCGAAGCCGGTGCCGAAGCCATCGTGCAGACCGCCAGCGGCTGCGGCGCCTTCGTCCGTGACTACGGCCACCTGCTCGCCGGCGATCCGGCCTATGCCGCCAAGGCGGCCAAGGTCAGCGGCCTGGCCCGCGACCTGGTCGAGGTCCTGCGCGAAGAGCCCCTGGAAAACCTCGGCGTGCACGCCGATCAGCGCCTGGCGTTTCATTGCCCATGCACCCTGCAACATGCTCAAAAGCTCGGCGGCGCCGTCGAGGGTGTACTGGGCCGGCTAGGCTTCAGTCTCACGGCGGTGCCTGACGGCCACCTGTGCTGCGGCTCGGCCGGCACCTATTCGCTGACTCAGCCGGCGCTCTCGCGACAACTGCGGGACAACAAGCTCAACGCGCTGGAAAGCGGTAATCCGCAGGTGATCGTCACCGCCAACATCGGTTGCCAGACCCACCTCGACAGCGCTGGGCGCACGCCGGTGCGCCATTGGATCGAACTGGTGGAAGAAGCCCTTATCTAGGAGATGACCATGCAACGCAAAGCCGTACTGGAACACACCGACGTCACTCGCATCCTTGCCGCTGCCCGCGACGAGGCGCAACGCAACCAGTGGAAAGTGTCGATTGCCGTGGTCGACGACGGCGGCCACCCTCTGGCCCTGGAACGCCTGGATGGCTGCGCGCCGATCGCCGCCTACATCGCCACCGAGAAGGCCCGCAGCGCCGCCCTGGGTCGGCGCGACACCAAAGGCTACGAAGAGATGGTCAACGGTGGCCGCACCGCCTTCGTCAGCGCCCCACTGCTCACCTCGCTCGAAGGTGGCCTGCCGGTCGTGGTCGATGGCCAGGTGATCGCCGCAGTCGGGGTCTCCGGGGTCAAGGCCGAGCAGGATGCACAAGTGGCCGCCGCCGGCATCGCTGGGCTTTGAGCGCGGCAGGTTTGATGCCTGACGTAAGGCGTGCGGCGGCTGTGCGATCGAGCGCCCCTCAGCGAACCGCTTCGTACGTCAGATCCAGGCACTTGCGCGCCTTGTCCACCAACTCATCGACCTCCTCAATGCTGATCACCAACGGCGGCGCGATGATCATGGTGTCGCCCACGGCGCGCATGACCAGCCCATTGTCGAAGCAATGCTGTCGGCAGATCATGCCCACCCCTTTACCTTGATAACGGGCACGCGAGGCCTTGTCCTTGACCAGCTCGATCGCCCCGAGCATGCCCAGACCACGCACCTCGCCCACCAGCGGATGATCGGCCAACGTGCGCAGGCGCTGCTGCAGATAAGGAGCGGTTTTCTCGTGTACCTGCTCGATGATTTTCTCATCCCGCAGGATGCGCAGGTTCTCCAACCCCACCGCCGCTGCTACCGGATGCCCGGAATAGGTGAAGCCGTGGTTGAAGTCGCCACCCTCGGCGATGACCCTGGCCACCTCGTCGCGCACGATCACACCGCCCATGGGGATGTAACCGGAGGTCAGGCCCTTGGCGATGGTCATCAGGTCGGGCTTGAGGTCATAGTAGTCCGAGCCGAACCACTCGCCGGTGCGACCGAACCCGCAGATCACCTCGTCGGCGACGAACAGGATGTCGTACTTGGCGAGGATTTCCTTGATCTTCGGCCAGTAGGTCTGGGGTGGGATGATCACGCCGCCGGCGCCCTGGATCGGCTCGGCGATGAAGGCGGCGACGTTCTCCACCCCGACTTCGAGGATCTTGGCTTCCAACTGCTCGGCCGCCCACACGCCGAAGTCGGCTTCGCTCATGTCGCCGCCCTCGCCGTACCAGTATGGCTGCGGGATATGCACGATGTCCGGAAGCGAGCCACCCTGCTGGTGCATGCCGCTCATGCCACCCAGGCCGGCGCCGGCGACGGTGGAGCCGTGGTAGCCGTTGATACGACCGATGATGACCTTCTTGTGCTTCTGACCCTTGATCGCCCAATAGTGGCGAACCATGCGCAGCACGGTGTCGTTGCCTTCGGAGCCTGAGCCGGTGAAGAACACGTGGTTCATGCCGGCCGGGGCCACATCGGCAATCGCCTTGGCCAGCTCCAATGCTGGCGGGTGGGCGGTCTGGAAGAACAGGTTGTAGTAAGGCAGTTGGCGCATCTGCTGGCTGGCGACCTCGGCCAGCTCATCACGGCCATAGCCGACCGCCACGCACCACAAGCCAGCCATACCATCGAGGATCTTGTTGCCTTCGCTGTCCCACAGGTACACGCCCTTGGCCGAGGTGATGATGCGCGGCCCCTTTTCGGCCAACTGTTTGACGTCGCTGAACGGCGCCAGGTGGTGGTCACGGCTCAGGGCCTGCCAGGCCAGGGTCTGCGAATGTTGTTCACTCATTGACTTCACTCCATCACGTAGTCTTGTCGTTGTAAAAGTGGATTGTTCAGGCGGACTTCAAGAGCATCTGGCGCAGTACCGAGCGCTGCCGGCAGGCCTTGCCGAAGGACTGGAACAGGGTCAGGTAATGCGGGTTATCCATGACCTGATACTCAGGGTGCCATTGCACGGCGAGGGCAAAACCTTTGCTGTTGTGCACCGAGACCGCCTCCACCAAGCCATCCGGCGCCCGTGCCTCCACCCTCAACCCGGGGGCCAGTACGTCGATGCCCTGGCCGTGGATGGAGTTGACGTCGATGACCGCCGGCAAGCCCATGCGGTCGAGCAGCCCGCCCGGTTCGATATGCATCGGGTGGCGCGGACCGTACTGACGCTCGATGGGTTCGCCCTTGACCTCGCGGTGATCCATGAACACGCCGGTTTCGTGGACTTTCTGGTGCAAGGTGCCGCCCAATGCCACGTTCATTTCCTGCAAGCCGCGACAGATACCGAGCACCGGCACACCGGCGGCGATGGCCGCACGCATCAGCGCCAGCGTGGTGGCGTCGCGGAGCGGGTCGTGCTGGGTACCGGCTGCGCTGGCCTGGCCGTTGTAGTGCAGCGGCTCGATGTTGGAAGGCGAACCGGTGAAAATCAGCCCGTCCACCACCTCGAGGATGTCTTCGCAGTCGATCAGCTCGGCGAGGCTAGGAATCACGATGGGCAGGCCGCACGCCGCCGTGGCCGCCGCGCGCGCGTACTTCTCGCTGATGGTCTGGGTCGCATGCTGCTCGATCACGCGGGTGCATGCAGTGATGCCGATAACGGGCACACGGGGCATATCTTCCTCCGGCAAATCCATGTTGCAAGTGGTGTTGAAATAGATGAGAAGCGCTCGTCGCCAGGCCAGTGCCTACAAGAACCAGCGGTACTCGCGCGCATCGATGTGATGCATGAAGTCCAGTTGTTCCTGGTACTTGTTTTCGCAATAGACCATCACGAACTCACTGCCCAAGCCCTGGTTGATCACCGGGTGGTGCCGCATGGCGGCCAGGGCGCTGAGGGCATCCTTGGGAAAGTCGATGCCGCTCTGGCGGTCGTCGTTGAGCGGCGCGATGGGTTCGACGGCGCGCTCCAGGCCGTGCTCCATGCCGGTGAGAATGGCCGCCAGCACCAGGTACGGGTTGGCATCGGCGCCGGCCAGGCGGTGCTCGATGCGCAGGTTGCGCGGGTCGGATTCAGGGATGCGGATGCACGCATCGCGGTCCTCGAAGCCCCAACTGGCCTTGCTCGCGGCATTGACCATGGCGCCGTAGCGGCGGTAGGCATTGTGGTTGGGGGCGAAGATCGGCATGCAGTGCGGCAACAGTTCCAGGCACCCCGCCACCGCATGGCGCAGCTTGCGCTGCTCGGCGTCGGCCAGCAGGTTGTTGCCGGCCTCATCGTACAGGCTCACATGCACATGCATGCCGCTGCCCGGTGCTTCCAGGTAAGGCTTGCTCATGAAGCTGGCGCGGTAGCCGTGCTTCATGGCGATCCCCCGGGTGCTGCGGCAGAACAACGCCGAGCTGTCTGCTGCGGCGAGGGCATCGTCGCTGTGGGCGAAGTTGATCTCGAACTGGCCCGGGCCCAGCTCGGCAGTGATGACGTTGGCCGGCACGCCTTGCTCGTTGGCGCCCTCGACCATCTCGTGGAGCACCTCGGAAAAGCGCGACAGCCGCTCGATGTGCATATTCGGTTGGTCGTCCGGGTCGTCGGTCGCGGTGTCACGCGGAAACTGCGGCAGGCCGTTGTCGAGCTTGCGGTCGAACAGGTAGAACTCGAGCTCGAACGCCACGACCGGGCGAATGCCGCGACTGGCCAGGCGCTCGAGCACGCGCACCAGCACTTCGCGGGGTTCGAACTCGATAGGGTTGGCGGTGCCATCGGAGGTGATCAGCATCTGCGCCAGGGGTGCCTTTTCCCAGCGCACCGGCTTCAGGGTGCCCGGCACCAGGCGCCGCACGGCATCCGGATCGCCGTCGGCGAAGCAATAGTCAGCGATCGGGTACAGGCCCCCTTGGGTGCCCAACAGTACGCAGTTCTGCGGCAACTTCAGCGGCGTGCCGGAGGCGACTTTTTCCAGCATGTCCATGGGATAGCGCTTGCCGTAGAAATGCCCTGGGATATCCAGCGCAATCAGGTCGACATAGCGTACGTCTGGGTACTGGGCGCGGAATGCGCGCACTTCAGCCAACAGATCCGGAAAGATGACACCCATCTTGGGCCCTCGTGAAATTTTTAGAGTTATTTTTCATGAAAAAATACAGTAAAAATTTCACGAGTCAAGCGCCGCGCATGAGCGGCCTTCGTCGTTACCCCGCGACGCTGCCGATGAAGTTCGCCAGTTCCGCGGATCTCGGGGCGGCGAACACCTCACGCGGGTGGCCGGTCTCGTGCACCTTGCCGTGATGCATGAACACCAGTTTGTCCCCCACCTCCCGGGCGAAGCGCATTTCGTGGGTGACCATGATCAGCGTCATGCCTTCCTTGGCCAGTTGGCGGACCACGCCGAGCACTTCGTTGACCAGTTCCGGATCGAGCGCCGAGGTGATTTCATCGCACAGTAAAACCTTGGGCGACATGGCCAGCGCGCGGGCGATGGCGACGCGTTGTTGCTGCCCGCCGGAGAGGCGATCGGGATAAGCGTCGAACTTGTCGCCAAGCCCGACCCTGGCCAGCATCTGTTGCGCCAACTCGCGGGCCTGGGCCTTGTCGACCTTTTTCACCACCTGAGGTGCGAGCATGACGTTCTCGCCCACGGTCAGGTGGGGGAACAGGTTGAATTGCTGAAACACCATGCCGACCTTCTGGCGCAGCGCGCGTAAATCGGCGCGGCTGGCATCGAGGTATTCGCCATCGACCTCGATCACCCCGTCGCTGATCGATTCCAGACCATTGAGGGTCCGCAGCAAGGTGCTCTTGCCCGAACCGCTGCGGCCGATGATGGCGACCACCTCGCCCTCTTCGATGGTCAGGTCAACGCCTTTGAGCACTTGGTGGTCACCGTAGTACTTGTGCAATGCAGACACTCTAAGCAGGGGCATGCAGCCTCCTTTCCAGGTAGCGGGCGCTCAGCGAGAGCGGATAGCAAAGAATGAAATAGCCCACGGCCACCAGGCCGTAGATGAGGAAGGGTTCGAAAGTGGCATTGGCGAGCATGCCGCCGGTCTTGGTCAGCTCGGTGAAACCAATGATCGAGGTCACCGCCGTACCTTTGACCACTTGCACCGAGAAGCCCACGGTGGGTGCGATGGCGATGCGCAGGGCCTGGGGCAGGATCACGTAGCGCAGCTGCTCCAGGCGACTCATGGCCAGGCTGCCGGAGGCCTCCCACTGGCCGCGGGCGATGGACTCGACGCAGCCTCGCCAGATCTCGGCGAGAAACGCGCTGGTGAACAGCGTCAGGGCGATGGCCGCTGCCATCCACGCCGACACATCGATGCCGAACAGGGCGATGCCGAAAAACACCATGAACAGCTGCATGAGCAGCGGCGTGCCCTGGAACAGCTCGATGTAGGCCTTGGCCGCGCCGCGCAGCACGCGATGCTCGGAGATCCGCGCCAGCAGCAGCAACAGGCCGGCGATGCCCCCGCAGACGAACGCCACCAGCGACAGCAACAAGGTCCATTGCAAGCCCACGAGCAGGTTGCGCACGATGTCCCACAAGGTGAAGTCCATTCAACGTCTCCCCATCAGCAGCCGCTGCCCCAGCCAGAGCAGCAACTGACGCACGACGATCGCCATGACCAGGTACAGCGCGGTGGTCAGCAGGTAGGTTTCAAAAGCCCGGAAATTGCGCGATTGGATGAAGTTGGCGGCGAACGACAACTCCTCGGTGGCGATCTGCGAGCACACCGCCGACCCCAGCATGACGATCACGATCTGGCTCGACAGCGCCGGCCAGACCTTGGCCAGCGCCGGCTGCAGGACCACGTGGCGAAACGCCTCGAAGCGGCTCATGGCCAGCGCCGCCGCGGCTTCCAACTGGCCTTTGGGAATGGCCTGGATGCCGGCGCGGATGATCTCGGTGGAATAGGCGCCCAGGTTGATCACCATGGCCAATACCGCGGCCTGCCATTCCGTCAAGCGCACCCCCAGCGACGGCAGGCCGAAGAAGATGAAGAACAACTGGACGATGAACGGCGTGTTGCGGATCAGCTCGACGTACAGGCCGAACAGCGCATCGAACGGCCTCAACCGCCAGGCACGCACGCCGGCACCGACGATGCCGATGGCGACCCCGACCAGGGTGCCGACCAGCGTCAGCTGGAGGGTGAACAAGGCGCCTTTGAGCAACAGGTCGCCCTGGGCCAACACCGGGGCGAAATCGAATTGATAAGCCATGGGTCAACGACTCCCGAGGCCGCTCAGAGATCGGCCGGCAGTGGCTGCTTCAGCCATTTCTCGGCGTTGCGGTTGAGGCTGCCGTCAGCTTTGGCCGCATCGAGGGTGGCATTGACCTTTTCCAGCAAGGCCGGCTCCTGCTTGGCCAGGCCGACATAGACCGGCGAGTCCTTGAGCTTGACCTTCATCACCGGGACCTTGGACGGGTTCTTCTCGGCGATGACCGCCATCACCACACTGCCGCTGGCGATCAGGTCGACCTGGCCCGAGAGGTAGGCGGCGATGGTCGAGTTGTTGTCCTCGAAGCGTTTGATGGTCGCGCCTTTGGGCGCCACGGCGCTGAGCTCCATGTCCTCGATCGAGCCGCGGGTCACGCTGATGGTCTTGCCGGCGATGGCGTCGATGTCGGCGATCGCGGTTTGCTCAGGGCCGAACACCGCCAGGTAGAACGGTGCATAGGGGCGGGAGAAGTCGATCACCGCCTGGCGTTCGGCATTCTTGCCCAGGCTGGAGATCACCAGGTCGACCTTGCCGGTGGTCAGGAACGGAATGCGATTGGTGCTGTTGACGGGAGTGAGGGCCAGCTTCACGCCCAGCTTGTCGGCCAACAGTTGTGCGGTGTCGATGTCCAGGCCGCGCGGCTTGAGATCCGGCCCGACCGAACCGAAGGGTGGGAAGTCCTGGGGCACGGCCACCTTGAGCACGCCACGGGCGGTGATATCGGCCAGCGCATCGGCTTGGGCATGGGAAACGGCCAAGGCGCCGCCGCACAGCAGGGTCGAAAGGAACAGGGAGCGAAGGGTTTTCATGGGAAATGCCTCTGGGGATGCAGTGAAGTGCCTGCCAGCGGAAATTGCACAGGCCATGCCAGCATTGCCCCGATCCCCCTGCACACCCGTAGTTTCGGCGCCCGACGAGGTCTTACTGGTCTGAACAGTTGCGCGGCGCACGCCTCGCTTTCGTGCACCGGCGCACCCGGCTGCGCCACGGCGGCGCAACGCTTGCCAGGGGACCGCGAAAGCCATTACAAAGCGCAGATCGTTGTCCAACTGGTCTGAACAGATGCTCGACACGCTCCCTCGCGCCGTTCCGGAAATTGCCCTGCAAGCCATTCGCCAGCTGATTCGCGACGGTGGCTACCAGCCCGGCGACGCCTTGCCATCCCAGCGCGACCTGGCCGAGCAGCTAGGGGTCAGTCGCGCCTCCCTGCGCGAGGCGCTGTCATCGTTGAGCGCCCTGGGCCTGGTCAGCGTTCAGCCGGGCAAGGGGGTGTTCGTGCAGGAGCCCCCTGCTCCGGCCCCCAGCTTCGCCTGGCCCTATGCCGAGCAGGTCTCCGCCGTCGACACCTTCCAACTGCGCTATGCCCTCGAAGGCTTCGCAGCCGGCCTGGCGGCGCTGTACCTGACCGCTGCTGACATCGACGAGCTCGAAGCCAATGTCGAGGCCATGCGCCAGGAGCTGCGCGCAGGGCGTTTCGACAGCGCCGCCCGCCTCGACTTCGCCTTCCACCAGCGCTTGCTCGAAGCCAGCGGCAACCGCGCCATGCTGCAGGTGATCACCGCCAGTCAGGACATCTTCCTGGAGAGCCAGAAACTGCCGTTCATTCGCCCCGAGCGCGCCATGGAGACCTGGCAGGAACACCGCAAGATCCTGCGTCAGCTCGCCCGCGGCAATCAGGCCGGCGCGCAACGGGCCATGCAGGAGCATATTCGCAATGCGGCCCTGCGCACCGGCGTCGGCTTCACCGCGTAGCGCTGTGCACGATCGCGCACCGTTGTGAGGCATCAGCGGCGCGATCGCAGCGCCCGACCGCCCCACCACAGCTCCATCACGGCCTCTGCCATGCCCCTGCGGCCCTGTGCGCGCCGTTCCGGCATCCTCATTGCAAGGACTCCCTCGCTGGTGCACAACGGTGCGCCATCCAAGTCGGCAGGTGTGGCAAGGAGTGGCTATGACCCGGGCTTTTTTCAACGAGATGTACGATACCAACGGTGGTTGCCGCCCTCACTATCAAGAGTTCTCACGCTGGCTGGCGAACACCCCCCTGGAACTGCTGGAACAACGTCGACGCGAGGCCGACCTGTTGTTTCATCGTGCTGGCATCACCTTCACCTTGTACGGTGACAAACAGGACACCGAGCGCCTGATTCCCTTCGACATCATCCCGCGCAGCATCCGCGCCAGCGAATGGCGCACGGTCGAGCGCGGCTGCATCCAGCGGGTCCAGGCCCTGAACCTGTTCCTCCAGGACATCTACCACGACCAGCGCATCCTCAAGGCCGGCATCATCCCGCCGGAACAGGTGCTGGCCAACGAAGGCTACCAGGTCGCCATGCAGGGCCTGGACCTGCACCGCGGGCTGTACGCCCATGTCGCCGGCGTCGACCTGGTGCGTGACAGCGACGGCAGCTACTACGTGCTGGAGGACAACCTGCGCACCCCCAGCGGTGTCAGCTACATGCTCGAAGACCGCAAGATGATGATGCGCCTGTTCCCCGAACTGTTCGCCGCCCAGCGCATCGCGCCCATCGACCACTACCCCAACCTGTTGCTGGACACGCTCAAGAGCGCCAGCCCGCTGGACAACCCCACCGCCGTGGTGCTCACCCCCGGCCGCTTCAACAGCGCTTACTTCGAACATGCGTTCCTGGCCCGCGAAATGGGCATCGAGCTGGTCGAAGGCGCGGACCTGTTCGTGCGCGACGACCATGTCTACATGCGCACTACCGCAGGCCCCCAGCAGGTGGACGTGATCTATCGCCGCCTGGACGACGATTTCCTCGACCCGCTGTCGTTCAATCCCGACTCCATGCTCGGCGTGCCCGGGCTGGTCGCGGTCTACCGCGCCGGCAACGTCGTGCTGGCCAATGCGGTCGGCACCGGCGTGGCCGATGACAAGTCGATCTACCCCTACGTCGACGAGATGATCCGCTTCTACCTGGCCGAGGAACCCATCCTCAAGAACGTGCCCACCTGGCAATGCCGCAAGCCCCAGGACCTGGCCCATGTGCTGGCCCACCTGCCCGAGCTGGTGGTCAAGGAAACCCAGGGCTCCGGCGGCTATGGCATGTTGGTCGGCCCGGCGGCGAGCGCGGCGCAGATCGAAGACTTCCGGGCGCGGATCAAGGCCCGCCCGCATGCCTACATCGCCCAGCCGACCCTGTGTCTGTCGACCTGCCCGACCTTCGTCGAAAGCGGCATCGCCCCTCGGCATATCGACCTGCGGCCCTTCGTGCTGTCGGGCAGCGAAACCCGCCTGGTGCCCGGTGGCCTCACCCGCGTGGCGCTGCAGGAAGGCTCGCTGGTGGTCAACTCGTCGCAAGGCGGCGGAACCAAGGACACCTGGGTGGTGGAGGACTGATCCCATGCTCTCGAGAACCGCTTCCGACCTGTACTGGATGTCCCGTTACCTGGAGCGCGCCGAGAACCTCGCGCGCATGCTCGAAGTCAGCTATCTGCTGTCGCTGATGCCCCAGGCCGGGCGCAGTGACGGCCACGCCGAACTGGCGATGTCGCTGCTGGCGTCGGGCACGCTGGACGATTACATCCGCCGCCATACCGAACTCGATAGCGAGCGCATGCTGCACTTCTTCGCCCTCGACGCCACCAACCCCAGCAGCATCTATTGCTGCCTGCAGGCGGCCAGGACCAACGCCCATGCGGTGCGTGGGCGGATCACCGCCGACATGTGGGAGAACATCAACGCAACCTGGATCGAAATGCGCAACATCGCCAACAGCGGCTTGGGGCGCTATGGCATCAGCCAGTTCTGCGAATGGGTCAAGGAACGCTCGCACCTGTTCCGCGGCGCCACCTCCGGCACCATCATGCGCAACGACGCGTACAGTTTCATTCGCCTGGGCACCTTTCTGGAGCGGGCCGACAACACCCTGCGCCTGCTCGATGCCCGCTATGAAATGTTCGGCGAGGCCTCCGAGGAAGTCAGCGACGATTCGGCCCGCGGCTACTACCAATGGAGCGCCCTGCTGCGCGCACTGACCTCCTATGAGGCGTTCAACGAGATCTACCGCAACGCGCCCACGGCCCAATCGGTGTCCGAGCTGTTGCTGCTGCGGGTGGACGTGCCCCGCTCGCTGCATGCCTGCATCGAGGAACTCGACCAGATCCTGGCCAGCCTGCCCGGCAACACCGGGCGCCCGGCCCAGCGCCTGGCCGCCGAGCTCAACGCGCGGCTGCGCTACACCGCCATCGACGAGATCATGGACGCCGGCCTGCACCTGTGGCTGACCGACTTCGTCGGGCGTATCAATCAACTGGGTCAGACCGTGCACAATGCCTACCTGGAGGTCATATGAAACTCTCCATCCGCCACGACACCACCTACAGCTACGCCAGCGATGTGAGCAACAGCATCCAGTTCCTGCGCCTCACACCCCGCAGCAGTGAGCGCCAGCGCATCCTCGAGTGGCAACTGGACCTGCCGTGCAAGGTGAACGGCCAGATCGACCCTTACGGCAACATCCTGCACGTGCTGACCCTGGACAAGCCCCACGGCAACCTCGCGCTCACAGCCCAAGGCCTGGTGGAGATCGACCCGGCCTGCGAACAGGAAGCCGGCAGCCAGTCGCCGCTGCCCTTCTTGCGCAGCAGCAAACTGACCCAAGCCGACGATGCCCTCAGGGATTTCGCTGCCAGCCACTGCGGCGCCCGCCGCGACCGGGCGGCGGTGGAAGACCTGATGCGGGCCCTGGCCGATCACATGCCCTACAGCCCTGGCGCCACCTCGGTCGGCACCACCGCCGTCGAGGCCTTCTCCGGGGCGGCTGGGGTCTGCCAGGACCACACCCATGCGTTTCTCGCCTGCGCCCGCAGCCTGGGCATTCCGGCGCGCTATGTGTCGGGCTACCTGTGCACCGAGGACGAGCACCACCTGGCCAGCCACGCCTGGGCCGAGGCCTGGCTGGACGATGCCTGGTACAGCTTCGACATCACCAACCGCCTGACCCGGCCTGAGCGGCACCTCAAGCTGGCCGTCGGCCTGGATTACCTCGACGCCTGCCCGGTGCGCGGCGTGCGCCGTGGCGGCGGCACCGAATCGATGCACGCCAACGTCCAGGTCCAGCACCAATGACGCAACCGGCGCACCTTCGACGCTGAGCCGGGGCGCCGATCACTTTTCAGACACAGGATAAGCGCACACATGACGTATTGCGTCGCCATGCAACTGGCGGACGGGTTGGTGTTCATCTCCGATTCACGTACCAACGCGGGCATTGACCAGATTTCCACCTTCCGCAAGCTGTTCGTGTTCAGTACACCGGGGGATCGGCTGATCGTCCTGCAGACCTCCGGCAACCTGGCCACCTCGCAGTCTGTGGTCAACCTGCTGAAGCAACGGACCCGCACGTCCGCTTCGCACCTGTTGAACGTCGGCACGCTCTACGATGCGGCAGTGATGGTCGCCGACACCCTGCGCGAGGTGATCCTGCGCGATTGCAGCAAGCTCGCCTCGAAAGCCGACCTGAGCTGCGCGCTCATCGTCGGTGGGCAGATCGCCGGGGGGCCGATGGGCATCTACAACATCTACGCCCAGGGCAATTTCTTCCAGGCCACCGAGGACACGCCGTTCCTGCAACTGGGCGAGAGCAAGTACGGCAAGCCGATTCTCGATCGCAACCTGACCTACCACACTCCGCTCGACGAAGCGCTGCGCTGTGGCCTGATCTCGTTCGATTCGACCATGCGCAGCAACCTGTCGGTCGGCATGCCGCTGGATCTGCTGGTGTACCGCAAGGACAGCTTCGCGGCCGGGGAGCAGGTGCGTATCGACCGCGAAGATGCCTATTTCAGCCAGATCCGTGCGCAATGGAGCGATGGTCTAAAAGCCCTGCTGGCCGAACTGCCGGCGCCGCCTGCCGACTACCTGAACGAATGATTGGCTAAACGGGTCACGTTGACCCTCCTCGAAACTTCCAACACCCTGGGTGCGCCACCGATGCCCCGGGCGCACCAGTGAACCTTCGGGGGCTGTCCGGGCTCAGTTGTCCAAACCGCGCTTGCGACATCGACAAAGGATTGCCATGGCCCCCGCCTCCTCCACCGCCCTTCCCGCCCTGCGCGTCGAACGTGAGCTGAGCCTGCGGGCGGTGCTCACGGGGACCTTGCTGGGCATCTTGCTCACGCCGTCGAATGTGTATGCGGGGCTGAGGATCGGCTGGTCGTTCAACATGTCGATCATCGCCTTGCTGGTCGGCTTCGCCCTCTGGCAAGGCCTGGCCGGGCGCCGCAAAGGCCAACCCGATTGGTCGCTGCATGAAAGCAACATCAACCAGACCGTGGCTTCGGCCGCCGCTTCGATCATCTCCGGCGGGCTGGTCGCGCCGATTCCGGCGTATACCCTGCTCACCGGTCAGCAACTGGACCCGGTGCCGCTGATGGCCTGGGTTTTTTCCGTGAGCTTTCTGGGCATCTGGATCGCCTGGTACTTGCGCCCCTCCCTGCTCAACGACCCGGAGCTGAAGTTTCCTGAAGGCATGGCGACCTTGGAAACCCTGCAGCAGATCTACCAGCACGGTCGCGAAGCGATGACCCGCATCAAGGTGCTGTGCAGCGCCGCGGTGCTGTCCGGGCTGGTGAAATGGGTGGATGGGTTCGTCTGGACGATCCCGCGCTGGGCCCCCTCGCCGGTGCTCGAGCGCCTGACCTTCACCTTCGACCCTTCGCTGATGCTGATCGGCTTCGGCAGCATCATCGGCATCCGCGTGGGCCTGACCTTGCTGCTCGGCGCCGCACTGGCCTGGGGCGGCCTGGCGCCGTGGCTGATCGAGCATGCCCTGGTGGTGTTGCCCGCCAACGCCAGCGGCCCACAGTTCGCCACCTTGGTGGAGTGGCTGTTGTGGCCAGGGGTGAGCCTGATGGTCTGCGCGACCCTGACATCATTGGCGATTCGCCTGGTGCAGGCCTCCCGGCGCTCGCCGAGCAAGCGCCGGGAGAGCCACGCCCCGCGCGCCAGGCTGCGCTTGACCCCGTGGCCGGCGTCATGCCTGTTGCTGGCCATCGCCCTGGTGGTGACCCTCCAGGTGCTGTTGTTCGGGATCGACGGGTGGATGGCGCTGCTGAGCATTCCGTTGGCACTGTGCCTGGCCGTGGTGGCCGCCCGGGTGGTCGGCGCCACCGGCATCGCGCCGATCGGGGCGATTGGCAAGCTGTCGCAGCTCGGCTTCGGCCTGGTCGCTCCCGGCCAGGTGGCGATCAACCTGATGAGCGCCAACACCGCCGGCGGCGCGGCCGGGCAGTCGACCGACCTGATGAACGACTTCAAGGTCGGCCAGGCCATCGGTGCGACCCCGCACAAGCAGTTGATCGCGCAATGCATCGGGATTTTCATCGGCAGCGTGGTGGGTGTGCTGGTCTACCGCCTGCTGATTCCCGACCCACAGACGATGCTGCTCACCGAGCAGTGGCCCGCCCCGGCCGTGGCGACCTGGAAAGCCGTGGCGCAGACTCTGACCCAGGGTTTGGGAGCGCTGTCGTTGCCGGTGCGCTGGGCGATCGTGGCCGGTAGCGTCGCGGGGGTGGTGCTTGGGGCGCTGGACAGCCTGCTGCCGCCACGCGCTGCGCGCTGGCTGCCGAGTACCGCGGCGCTGGGCCTGGCGTTCATCCTGCCGGCGTCGATCGCCATGATGATGGGCTTGGGGGCGGTGCTGACCTGGTTGGTCAGTTGCCGCTGGCCGCGTATGGCTGAACGCTTTGCGATTACGGCGGCGGCGGGGTTGATTGCGGGGGAAAGTATCACCGGGGTGGGGGCTTCGTTCTGGGAGATGTTGCGGGGGTTGTAGGGGACGGATATCGAGCGCCGCCCGCGCGGCGCTCGGAAAGCTTCTGCAGTGATCGTTATGGCCCCTCTGCGTGGGCGCGCTTTAGGTGCATAATCAAGCATGCTTGCACATTGAAGACTGTACGCTCGCCGAGCAACCTTGCAGATGGCCCAGATGAATACCATTGACCGCATCACCCAACTCGTCTTAGCCCGCCGACCGGAATTGGGCGTGCGAAGCGTCAAGCGCGATATAGCCACTACGTGTGGGATCAGTTACGAAGCGGTCCGCCAGTGGTTCGCCGGTGACACCGAGCACATCAAAAACGACAACCTGCTCGCCATCGCCGATGGATATGACACGACAGTGGATTGGCTTCTCGTAGGAAAGGGCGAGCCGCCGCGCAGGTCTGAGCCTAAGTCCGAGCTGAACGCCAAGCTTTGCGCAGCCGAGGACGATCCCCAAGGCGATAGCGCAAGCGGGTTTGTCATCACGGCCGCCGAGATAGCAGAAGGCGATATCTCCATCGCGCAATACGACATCCGCGCCGCGATGGGACACGGCCAAGTGCCTTCAGAATACAGCGAGCTCATCCGAAATGTCGTGATCCGCGAGGAAGTCTTGCGCGAGAAAGGCGTGACCTACACCTCGGCACGAGCCCTGGCGATGATCACCGGCTGGGGCCAGAGCATGGAAGGGACCATCAACGACAAGGACCCGGTGATTGTCGACCGCGGTATCACCGATTACCAGGGAGAGGGCGTTTATGTCCTTACCTGGCACGGTGATCTGCTCATCAAACGCCTGCAACGGCGGGACGAGGACCATTTCTGGCTGATTTCGGACAACCGCAATTACGAGAAGCAATCCGCCCGGATCGATGACGTGACGATCCATGCCAAGGTTCTACTGGTCTGGAATGCCAGAAAAGTGTAGCTGCCGAGTCGGGCTGTGTTCTTCAGAACGGCGCTTGGACCTGGGAATCGATCACAGCCACATCCTCTACCCGGTCGATTACCCGATCATCATCCGTCGCGGTGTCCCATTTCAGAAGTACCGACCCATCGTCGTAGAACGCCATCTCCAGTCCTCCCGTTTCGGCGAGTAGCTCCATGATCGCATCCCAATCCTGATCGCGATCCGTGTCCATTCGATGGACCATCACCTTCCGGTCCAGCTGGGCCACGGGTGAATTGATCATCGCTGAAACCCTCAATCCCAGCCGCTCCAGGCTCGTCAGCTCATCTACCCGACCTGCACGTTTCTGCGCCGACATCTGCCCCTCCCGAATACTGTTCATTCATACAGTACAAAAAACAAATACAAGCTTGCTTGCTTTTTCTGTGCCCGACTGCTTTTATAAATACAAGTCAGCTTGCTTTTGCGTGCTGTCTAGGCCCACCCCCATGGGCTGCTCGAACGGCGAAATGAAGCATGCGCGCGGAAGGACGCATCCAGGCTGGAAGCAAGCGTGCCAAGCCAATGAACGTATCGCGAGGAGAAACCTATGACTGTCAACATCAATGACCTAACGATCACTACCCCCGTGCCGGTATCTTCGACAAACCCCGTCGCTTTGGAAGTCAGTGGAGCGGTGGCGATTGCCGAATTCCCAAGCGTCGTCGAGGTGCTTAGCGATGGCTCCGTGCAATTTTCAGCGCCGACCAAAGGCGCCTCGAGCAAAAGCACTCACCGCACGCGCTGCGAGTGGTCTGAGGCGACCAACTGGACGCTGGGCAGCGCACCGGAGCACTGGAATCGACAGGAGATGAAGCTCACCAAAGTCAACGCTGCGCAGAAAGTGGTCATTTCCCAGATGCATGTGCGGGGCGATGACAGCCCACCTATCAAGGTGTTCTGGAACAAAGGGAACATCACCCTGGGCTTCCGAACCACTTACAACCAGGCCACCCCGGTCAACTCCACAGTGCTCAAAGGCGTTCCACTCGGGGCGAAGTTCAACGTGAACATCCATGTCATGGCAGATGGCAAAGTTACAGTTACGGCCGAATGCAACGGCGCTTCGGGGTCGTCGGGCACGCTGCAGCTGGACGACACTTGGGACTCGCATCTTTTCGAGTTTCACGGCGGCGTCTACAACCAGATCGACTACACCGACGCCACCCCTGCCGACGATGGCTCGATTTGCATCATCAGTAGCCTGTCGCTGATCCACAGTTGAACGATGAGCGAAAAAGTCGGCCTTCGGGAAATCCGGTCATCGCAAGGTGACTGGATCTAGAAATCCACCTTCCCCCGTCCCGCTTTGACACTGCTGCGCCGCGCCTTCCCCTCGAGCCGCCGGGTCTTCGATCCTAGGGTCGGCTTGGTGGGGCGGCGTTTCTTCTCGGTCTTTCCCGCAGCGATGATCAGCTCGGCCAGGCGCGCCAATGCGTCAGTGCGGTTCTGCTCCTGAGTGCGGTACTGCTGGGCCTTGATGATCAACACGCCGTCGCCGGTGATGCGACTGTCACGCAGCGCCAGCAGCCGCTCCTTGTAGAACTCGGGCAGCGACGAGGCCCGGATGTCGAAGCGCAGGTGCACGGCGCTGGACACCTTGTTGACGTTCTGCCCACCCGCGCCTTGGGCGCGGATGTAGGTCAGTTCGATGTCGGAACCGGGCAGTTGAACAGCGTTCGAAATAATCAGCATGACAGTGCCTATGGAAGCACGATGTAGTCGTTGCGTTGCACGACCCCGGCATGGGGCCCCTCAACCAGATGCACATAGCGCCCACCCACCACATCGATGGGCAGACAGTCATCCACGTCCAGCAGCGCATCGGTATGGGCTTTCTGCCAATGGGACAGCACCTGCCGCCTGCCCTTCTCCTTGGCTTCGAGCATGTCCCTGGCCACCACCAGCAGGTACTGATGCGCTTCACCGAACGCTCCCGCCTCGTAGCCACCCAGGTTGATGAAGTACAACCGCGGCGCATCCGGCAGCGGCGCCAGTGGGCTGAACGCCACGCGCCAGCCCTCGACGCCATCGACCGCCATCCACGAATCGATGTGCACGCCTCTGGGGCTGCCGAACCAACTCTCACGAAGCTGCGGGTAGGCTTGCTCCAGCGTGTCGGCGACGACGAACGCGACATCGTGCACCTCGATCTTCGCCCGCGGATGCTTGCCGCCGAGCAGTACCACAAAAAGCATTCGATACCCCTGTTACCCGAATCGCCACCTAGTGAACAGCGCCGCGAACTCGCTGCCGGCTGGGTCTGGTCAATAGGCGACCTAGATACCCGAGTATAAAGGGCGCGTGCGTCGAGCGCCGAACCGTCTTTCGCTTTGAACCGTATGGCTTTGCGCAGACTCAACCAAAGGCAAGTTCTTACATCCAACCCGTGATGAGGAAACGCCATGAACGCTATCGATCTACTGATTCAAGACCACAAGCTGGTGAAGAAGCTGCTCGAAGAGCTCTCGACCACCACCGAGCGAGCAGTGAAAAAGCGGGCCGAGCTACTTCACAGGATCCAGCAGGAGCTGCAGATTCACACCACGCTCGAAGAAGAGATTCTCTATCCGGCCATCAAGGAAGCGGGTGGCAAGGAAGAGGCAAAAATGTACTACGAGGCCAAGGAAGAGCATCGGACGGTCGACTCTCTCGTGATACCCGATCTTCTGCATACCGAAACCGGCACCGTCGAGTTCGCCGGGCGCGTCAAGGTCATGAAAGAGTTGCTGGAACACCATATCGAGGAGGAAGAAGACGAACTCTTCCCCACGGCGAAGAAGCTGCTCAGCAAGGCCACCCTCGAGGAGCTTGGGCAAACCATGGAAATGCAGAAGAAGATGCTCAAGGGCGAGCAACGAGCGGCGTAGTGAAGCGGCCACCTGCCGGCGCTCATAACGCGGGTAGGTGGCCAACCCCAGATATCCCATCATCAGTTGGAAAGTTTCGTGGATTACTGGATCGGAATACTTGAATGGCCGGCCATGGTGATGACTGTGCTGGCAGCATGGTGCATCGGTTCGCGCCGGCCAGGTCGAAGGAAAATTGGATTCTGCTGTTTCATTGCAAGCAACGTACTGTGGGCCGTGTGGGGCTGGCAAGCACAGGCTTGGGCACTGATCATCCTGCAGTTCTGCCTCTGCGTTATGAATCTGCGAGGGTGGCGGAAGAACACGCAAATGGAAACTGCCGGGGGAGAACATCGTGACAAGCCTGTGACGGGAAGAGCACACTTGTACTCCTCCCGACTGTGAGCCTCTGCTCTCTTATTTCGCGGCACCGAGTAGTTGTGCGCCGGTAGCGCCCTGCGCCGCAACCCAACGTGCACGTCCCACGCCCCAGGCAAGCGCCCTAGTCATCGACTCGCCCGGGCGTGAATCGAAGGCTTCTTCATGAACAGCCATTCCAGACGGGGCGTAAACACCGATGAACATCTGCGTATTACCCGTCCGCGACAGTCGCACCTGAACATCGATGAACGTCCCATCGTCGAGCGTCTCGTCGTGAACGCGGTGGTGAAGCGTCGGATCGGCCCAGTCCCAAAAAACATCACCGCGTATTCGCATAACGAGCCTCTACGACTTTAGTCTGATGTGTGTGTGTCTGATCACCTTAGTCCTTGCTGTGTTGGGGGCAAAAACATTGTTCAGAAATGAGCGCTGAATCGGACCATCGGTGGGTTTTCTTGTACGCGTTCAATGACTTGTACAACTTGGCTGACGCGATACGGGGCGAAGGAGATCAAGCGATGCTGGATGCAGGTCGCGGCTCGGCTGGCTGGGGAGAAGTGGGCCGAAAAATCAGATTTAAGGGCTTCCTTGTAGGACGTTTCCCAAAGATACTGTTGCGGCCTATTTTCCATTGCAGCCTGGCTGAGATGCGTTTTAGTCTCGGGGTGTCGTTGCAAAACAACGATGCAGCTTTGACAGGCTGGAAGGCAATTAGTCTATGGCTAGCCCTTTATGGTAGCTGTATGTGGGGCACGTTCGCGTGCGCCGGGACTTTGCTATTTGCCACCGGTCTGTCAACCCACGTACAGCTGCCACCCTTCTGTTTGACAGCAGGTAGGTGGACGCTCCAATCAGGTAAATAGCCATGTTGAAGATAGTCCCCGATCCACCGCATAACCCCCATTCCCTCGAAGACACGCTGATGATCGCTGCGGATTACGCCGTCTGCGCGGAAGCTGTTGCCCAGCAAGCCGCGTTGATGCAGCCCAGGTCGCCGGCCACGTTGCTGATCATGAC
>NZ_JAHWIW010000049.1:0-33493 GCF_025377065.1 Pseudomonas sp. HD6422
TCGACGTGGCGAGCGAGGACGTGATCGATGCCACCGACTTTCTTCAGGGCCGAGTACAGCGGGTTGATGGCAGCCCCCGGAATGCCGAACGCAGTCTCTACGCCTTCACGGCGCATGACCAGAACGGCTGCATCGATTGCTCTCATTTTGCTCATGATTTGTGCCTCATCGATTTTGTAATTGTATACAACTTGCGTTGCGCCAAAGTGTATTCACGCCTGCCGGCTCAGGTCAATGGGTTTTCATCGGAGAGAAAATGTTTCGCTAGAGCGCGGTGGAAAACGATCGTTTGCGTGATCGCATACGTTTGTTTGAAATTATTGTATACAAAAACTATTTCTATTGTGTTCTATTGAGTGATCGGTTTTCAACTGCCCTCAGGGCTTCTCACAACAAGAAGAGGACCTTTGCATGAACGCTTTGAACCTGGATGTCGCGGTCGGACTGATCTCGGCCGCGTTGGCGGCGGGCCGCAAGATCAACGCAGCGCCGTTGACCGTGGCGGTACTCGATGCCGGTGGCCATCTGCTGGCATTGCAGCGTGAGGACGGTGCCAGCCTGATCCGCCCGGAGGTGGCCATCGGCAAGGCCTGGGGAGCAATTGCTCTGGGCAAGGGCTCGCGCTTGCTGGCGCTGGATGCGCAGCAGCGGCCCGCGTTTTTCGCGGCGTTGAACGGTTTAGGTGAGCGGCCGGTGGTGCCGGCGCCGGGCGGTGTGCTGATTCGTAGTCAGGACGGCAAGGTGCTGGGGGCGGTGGGGATCAGTGGCGATACATCGGATATCGACGAGCAGTGTGCGATCAGTGCCATCGAGGCGGCAGGATTGACGGCGGATGCTGGCGTAGCGGCTTGATTCTGTAGTACCGAGGGTGTCTGCCGGTAGATGTGTGGGGGCGGGTATCGAGCGCCGCCCCCACACACATCTTCCGCGGCCAGCGCGGCCGACCCTCAGGCAGCCTCAGGCTCACAGCCCTTGAGCACCATGCGAATGATGGTCTCGGCAGCCGCTTCGTAATCGCTGTCGGCCAACTTGGCCTTGCCGGTCACCGCTGAGATCTGCCAATCGAAATCGGCGTAGGTCTGGGTCGCGGCCCAGATGCTGAACATCAGGTGATGGGCATCGACATGGGCGATCTGTCCCCGGTCGATCCAGTGCTGGATGCACTCGATGTTGTGCCGCGCCTGCTCGTTCAACTGCGCCACCTGGCTCGGCGACAGGTGCGGGGCACCGTGCATGATTTCGCTGGCGAACACCTTCGAAGCGTACGGCAGATCACGGGAGATGCGGATCTTCGAGCGAATGTACGCGCTCAACACTTCCTTGGGGTCACCGTCGGCATTGAACGGCGTCGACGCCTGCATGATCGGCGCGATGATGCTCTCCAGGACCTCACGGTAGAGGTTGTCCTTGGACTTGAAGTAGTAATACACGTTCGGCTTGGGCAGGCCGGCCTTGGCCGCGATGTCGCTGGTCTTGGTGGCGGCGAAGCCCTTGTCGGCGAATTCCTCGCTGGCCGCGCGCAGGATCAGTTCCTTGTTGCGCTCGCGAATGGTGCTCATTGTCGGGGATCTTCCTCGTGTCTGGCCACCTCTAAGGGTGATCGGGCATGGTAGCACCGGGCCCGACGGCGGCTCAAGGCAGCGGCTTTGGGCTAGAATCCGGCCCATTCACTTCTTTTGGAAATGGCAAACATGGCAGGAAGCAGTCTACTGGTACTGATCGACGACATCGCCACGATGCTCGACGACGTGTCGCTGATGACCAAGGTCGCGGCGAAAAAGACCGCAGGCGTGTTGGGCGATGACCTTGCACTCAATGCCCAGCAGGTCACGGGTGTGCGCGCCGAACGGGAGATCCCGGTGGTGTGGGCGGTGGCCAAGGGCTCGTTCGTCAACAAGTCGATCCTGGTGCCGGCGGCGCTGTTGATCAGCGCCTTCATTCCCTGGGCGGTCACACCATTGTTGATGCTGGGCGGGGCTTACCTGTGTTTCGAGGGCTTCGAGAAGCTGGCACACAAGTTTCTGCACAGCCAGGAAGAAGACCAGGCCCAGCATGCGGCGCGCAGAGAGGCACTGGCCGATAGCAAGGTCGACTTGGTGGCGTTCGAGAAGACCAAGATCAAGGGGGCGGTGCGCACCGATTTCATCCTCTCGGCAGAGATCATCGCGATCACCCTGGGCACTGTGGCCGATGCGCCGTTGAGCCAGCAGATCATCGTCCTGACGGGGATTGCGATCGTCATGACCATTGGCGTGTATGGCCTGGTAGGCGGCATCGTCAAGCTCGATGATTTGGGCTTGTGGATGAGCCAGAAAACCTCGAAGACGCTTCAGGCAGTCGGCAACGGTATCCTGCGCGCCGCCCCTTACATGATGAAGGGGCTGTCAGTGATCGGTACCGCGGCGATGTTCCTGGTCGGTGGGGGGATTCTGGTGCACGGAATCGCACCGCTTCATCATGCCATCGAAGCGTTCAGCGAAGGACGGGGTGGCATGCTGACCAGCGGCCTGCTCAATGGAGTGGCCGGTGTGCTGGCCGGGGCCGTGGTGCTGGCGGTAGTGGGGGTTGCAGGCAAGTTGTGGCGGGCGCTGCGGCCTGCAAATTGAGGGGGAGGGCTGGGGCTGCAAGGCAGCCCCAGGCATTGCGTCAGAAGTGAACCTTGACCAGCAGGCTCGCGGTGTTCTGGTCGGTGGTGAACGCATCGGAATCCTTGATCCCGTACTTGTTCTTCCAGTAGTCGTACTCGATACCTACGTACAACTGCTTCTCGCCCAGGTGCAGGGCCTTGCCCAGGTCGTACTTGATCTGCGGGTTGAAGTGCAGGTTGGCCTGGTAGGTGCCGTGACGGTTCTCGTCGTTGTCTACCACCCAGTCCATGAAACCATCGATCAGTACGTCGGAGGAGCCGACCGGGATGGTGTAGGACCAAACCGGGGTGATCTGCCAGACGTTATCACCGGCGCGGCTGCCATCGGTGGTGCGCTGGTAGAAGTTCAGCTGGAAGTAGTCGAAGCCTGGGATGTCCAGGTCGAAGCCCGGGCCGATCAGGTAGGACTCGGAATCCCCCTCGCCGAATTCGTAGGTCATCGCCAGCAGCACGTCCTTGACCGGGCCGAACTCGAGTTTCTGGTCGAAGATCTTGCCGAACGACAAGCGGGGGCTGAACTCGCCGTAATAGCTGTTCGGGCCGTTACCGGCGTCCTTCTTGCCCTGGTAGAAGATCTTGTCGATGAAGAAGAAGTTGTCGCCGTATTTCCAGCCGTCGGCGTGCTCGAAGGTGAAGGTCTGCTGGGTCTCCGGATTGACCTTGAAGTTCTTGCCCCAGAGGTAGGTCAGGCTGTTGTTCTGCCACTGCAGCAGGTCGCCGGCGAAGGTGGTGCCGCAGGCCAGCAGGCCGCCCGCGAGAATGAGGCTGTTGAGGGTACGCATTGTAGAAATCGCTCCTGGGTGATCAGTTGTCAGCGCTTTGTGATGGCGCTGTTTTTTTTGTCTTTGTAGTCAGCTTTTTTCGATTGGCCACAGCTGTTTGGCAAGAGTTGCGCCAACTTTCCGGGTTAGCGGCAACCGTCCTGCTCGACGTCGTTCTGCACCGATGAAAAGGGTCTTTCAGGCTGGCAACACATCCACCAACCGCCCGTATTCATTGACCGAGCGGTCAGCTAACGCGGGCAGAATCCCTCCTGCCCTGATCGAGGGGGGGCGCAGATTACTCACTTGCGCGCCTGGCCTCAAGTGCTCCGTCCTGGAGCACGCTGGAACAAAGTTGGGCGTTCGGTCAGTTTCCTAGAAGTGCACTTTCACCAGGGCGCTGGTGACGCTCTGGTTGCTGTCGATGTTGCCGCGGCTGTCGATGCCGTACTTGTCCTTCCAGTAGCTGTATTCGATGCCCACGTACAGTTGCTTGGCGCCCAGGTCGAGGGCTTTGCCCAGGTCATACTTGACCTGTGGGTTGAACTGCAGATTGGCGTGGTAAGTGCCACGGCGGGTCTGGTCGTTGTCCACCACCCAGTCCATGTAACCGTCGATCAGGATGTCGGACTTACCCACGGGAATGGTGTAGGACCAGGCCGGAGTGATCTGCCAGACGTTATCGCCCGGGCGGCTGCCCTCGGTGTTGCGCACGTAGAAGTTGAGGGTGAAATAATTGAAGCCAGGGATCGCCAGGTCGAAGCCGGGACCGATCAGGTAGGCCTCGTTGTCGCCTTCGCCGCGTTCATAGGTCATGGCCAGCAGTACGTCCTTGACCGGACCGAAAGCGAGCTTGCGGTCGAAGATCTTGCCGAACGACAGGCGTGGGCTGAATTCGCCGTAGTAGGTGGTCACGCCTTTGCTGGCATCGGCTTGCCCGTTGTAGAAAATCTTGTCGACGAACATGAAGGTGTCGCCGTACTTCCACTTGTTGGCGTGCTCGAAGGTGATGGTCTGCTGGATACGTGGGTTGACCTTGAAATCCTTGCCATACAGGTAGGTCAGGCTTTCGCCGTGCCATTGCAGCCATTCGCCGGCGTGGGCGGGTAGGGTGGCCAGCAGGCTGCTGCCCAGCAGCAGGGACGAGGTGATGCGCTTCATGTCGTGGTTCCCAGACTTATCGTTGTTGGCATTTTTTGTGCGCGAGCCAGCCCCGTACGGCCCATCCAAGTGGGTCGATGATGTCGAAACGGGGGTAGGGCGGGGCGACCGGAGTGGTCGCCCCTCCGGCTCAATGTTGCTGACAGACCTCGTTGTGCGCGGCGCGGTCGGCGCCACCGAGGATGTTGAACAACACGTTGAGCACCAGGGCGCTGATCGTCGCCATGGCGATACCGCTGTGGGTGATCGGTTCCATCCACTGCGGCATCTGCGCGAAGAACTCCGGACGGACTACCGGGATCAGGCCAAAGCCGACACTCACCGCCACCAGCAGTTGGTTGCGTCGATCACTGATGTCCGCCTCCTGCAGGATCTTGATGCCGGTGGCGGTCACCATGCCGAACATGGCAATGGATGCGCCGCCCAGTACGGCTGGCGGGATCGAGGCGATCAGGTAGGCGGCCTTGGGCAGCAGGCTGAGCAGGATCAGCAGACCCCCGGCCATGACCGTGACGTAGCGGCAGCGCACACCGGTCATCTGTACCAGGCCGATGTTCTGGGCGAACGAGGAGTGGGTGAAGGTGTTGAAGAAGCCTGCCACGAACGATGCACCCGCGTCGCACAACAGGCCGCGACGCAGCATCCCTGGCGTCACTTCGCGGTCGGTGACCTTGCCCAGGGCGAGGAACATGCCGGTGGACTCGACGAAGATGATCACCACTACCAGGCACATCGACAGGATCGGCGCCAGGCTGAACGTCGGCATGCCGAAGTGCAGTGGCGTGACCACTTGCAGCCATGGTGCCTGGCTCAGCCCGGAGAGGTCGACCATGCCGATGGAGCCGGCCAGGATGTAGCCCAGGCCCATGCCCACCAGTACCGACACATTGACCCAGAAGCCGCGCATGAAGCGGTTGATCAGCAGGATCACCGCCAGCACCAGGCTGGCTACCAGCAGGTAGATCGGCGAGCCGAAGGTCTCTGCCTCGGCGCCACCACCGGCCCAGTTGACCGCGACCGGGAACAGCGACAGGCCGATCGAGGTGATCACCGTGCCAGTGACCAGGGGTGGGAAGAAGCGTACGACCTTGGACATGAAGGGTGCGATCAGCATGCCGAAGAAACCGGCAGCGATGGTCGCGCCGAAGATCCCCTGCAGGCCTACGCCGGGCATGCCGGCCATGGCCACCATGCTGCCGACGGCGGCAAAGCTCGCCCCCATCATCACCGGCATGCGGATTCCGACCGGGCCGATACCGAACGACTGGATGATGGTGGCGACCCCGGCGACGAGCAAGTCGGCGTTGATCAGAAAAGCGACTTCTTCACGGGAAAGACCGGCGGCCTGGCCGATGATCAAGGGGACGGCGATGGCGCCGCCATACATCAGCAGCACATGTTGCAGGCCAACCAGGAGCAATTGGAACAAGGGCAGGGGCTGTCGCGGGGGGGCGACGGGTATGTGCGCTTGGCGTAACTGGGACATGCAGCACCTCGAGTCTTGTTTTTATTCTCGGATCCAAGCGATCAGCGCGAGCGGCAAGCTGCAAGCGGCAAGCTTCAAGAAAGCTCGTGATCCGCTTGAAGCCTGCACTCGGTGCTGGCGCTCGATGCTTGCGTGTAGCTTGATTGCTTGCAGCTTGCAGTCAGTTGACCGGGGCGCCCTTGGCGATCCACTCACCGACCAGCTTGCGCTCCTCGGTGGTCATCTGGGTGATGTTGCCCAGCGGCATGATCTGGCTGGCGACCGCTTGCGCCTGGATGCGCGCGGCCTGGGCCTGGATCTGTTGCGGGGTGTCGAACATCACGCCGGCAGGGGCGGCGCTGAACAGTGGGCTGGTCGGTTTGGACGAGTGGCACACGGTGCAGCGTTCCTGGATGACGCTGTGGATCTTGTCGAAGGTATCGCCGCCAGCCTGGGCAGTGGCCTCGGCCGGGGCCTGGGCGGGTGCGGCAGGCGCTTGGGCGGCCTTGGCGGCTTCCTCGGCGCGCAGCTCGGCGGCGGTCTTGCCGCCAACGGCGGTGGCGGGCAGCGGCTGGTACTCGATCTTTGCCGCAGCCTGCTCAGGCGTCATGGGCAGCGGCTTGGGACCGGTGACATAGGCCAGGCAGATCATCGCCAGGGCGCCGACGGGCAAGGTCCAGGCGTACTTGTTGCTGTCGTGGCGGGTGTTGAAGTAGTGACGGATCAATACCGCTGCCACCGCGATGCCGGCCAGGATCAACCAGTTGTACTGACTGCCGTAGGTGCTCGGGAAGTGGTTGCTGATCATGATGAACAGCACCGGCAGGGTGAAGTAGTTGTTGTGGCGCGAACGCAGCAGACCCTTGGCCGGCAGCACCGGATCGGGAGTGGTGTTGTTCTCGATCGCCGCCACCAGTTGGCGCTGGGCCGGCATGATGATGCGGAACACGTTGCCGACCATGATGGTGCCGATGATCGCACCGGTGTGCAGGTAGGCACCACGACCGCTGAACATCAGGCTGAAGCCGAAGCAGGCAGCGATGATCAGGACGAACAGCACGGCGCCGAGCAAGGCAGGTTTCTTGCCCAGCGGCGAGTCGCACAGGAAGTCGTAGATGAACCAGCCGGCGACCAACGATCCGATACCGATGGCCACGCCTTCGGCGCCGCTCAGGGTGCTGCCGGGAGCGAGCAGGTAGAGGGTCGGGTTCCAGTAGAACACCACGCACAGCAGGGCGATCCCGGACATCCAGGTAAAGTAGGCTTCCCATTTGAACCAATGCAGGTTCTCGGGCATTTTCGGCGGCGCCAGCTTGTACTTCTCCAGGTGGTAGATACCCCCGCCGTGGATGGCCCAGAGGTCACCCGATAGCCCATCGCGCGGGCTGCTGCGGTTGAGGTTGTTTTCCAACCAGACGAAGTAGAACGATGCACCGATCCAGGCGACACCGGTGATCATGTGAACCCAGCGAATGCTCAGGTTCAGCCATTCGTGAAGGTGTGCTTCCACAGTATGTACCTCATGCCAATCACCAAACGATGATCGACCTTTTCTTATTGGTGGGGATTGAGGATCAGCATCTGTTCCTCGGTGAAGTAATGCTCGTCGCAGTTGTTGCCGGAACCACTGCGATCAACCACCAGGAAGTCATCCCGCTTTTCGATCGTCAGCACCGGGTGGTGCCAGACGCCGCGATGGTAATTAACGCCCTGCCTGCCGTTGCTGCGGAAGGCTCGGACCAAACCTGATACAGGTGCATCGCCAACTGGCGCGACCACGATCAGAAAGGGGTTGCCGAGCAGCGGAATGAAAGCCTGGCTGCCCAGCGGATGGCGTTCCAGCATGCGTACCGTCAATGGCATCTCCAACGCATCGGCGCGGAAGATGCTGATGATGGCCTTGTCCTCGGGCTCGGCGGTCTCGACCGTGGCGAGCTTGTGGAAGCGCATGGTCGAACCGTTGTTGATCATGAAGTGATCGCTGCCATCGGTTTCGATCACGTCACCGAAGGGGGCGAAGGCTTCTTTGGTCAGGGGCTCGATCATCAGGGTGCGCATGCGGGTCTCTCTTTTATGTTCGTTGTTCTTCAATAGGGTGGACCGGCTGGCAGGCCAGGCCCTGGGTGCGTTCGCGTCACGCACTCGGGCCATGCCTGCGCCTGGCCCTCAAAGCTGCAGCAGGCGGAACAGGGCGATCAGGTTGATCTGCGCCAGGGCTTCCTTGAACTCGGCATCGGTATCGTTGTGGATGCGTTTTTCGAAGGCGGCGAGGATCTGGTGCCGATTGCTGCCCTTGACCGCCATGATGAACGGGAACTGGAATTTGGCCTTGTAGGCATCGTTCAGTTCGGTGAAGCGGGCGAACTCCTCGGCGGTGCACTGGTGGATGCCGGCGCCAGCCTGTTCATTGGTGCTCGACTCGGTCAGTTCGCCCTGGATCGCCGCCTTGCCGGCCAAGTCCGGGTGCGCATTGATCAACGCCAGTTGCTCGCCGTGACTGGCGCTGAGCAGGATGTCGCTCATGCGCTGGTGCAGCGCCTCGATCTCGTCCAGCTCGCCCAGATGGCCCAGGTCGTAGGCTCTCTCGGCGACCCACGGCGAGTGCTCGTAGATGTCGGCGAAGGCGCGGACGAAGGTGTCACGGTCCAGGGTCGATGGTTTGAGGGTCTTGAAGGCGGTCATCAGGCGTTCTCTTTCTTGTACGGGTGGGTGGCGTGCCAGTGGCGGGCGATGTCCACGCGACGGGCGAACCAGACCTGCTCGTGGCTCTTGGCGTAGTCGATGAAGCGCTTGAGCGCGGCCAGGCGAGCAGGGCGGCCGACCAGTCGGCAGTGCAGGCCGATGGAGAGCATCTTCGGTGCTTCGCTGCCTTCGGCGTACAGCACGTCGAAGGCGTCCTTGAGGTACTGGAAGAATTGCTCGCCGCAGTTGAAGCCCTGCACCTGGGTGAAGCGCATGTCATTGGTGTCGAGGGTGTAAGGGATCACCAGGTGCGGCTTGCCAGTCGGGTTGTTCGGCTCCCAGTAGGGCAGGTCGTCGTCGTAGGTGTCGCTGTCGTAGAGGAAACCACCTTCTTCCATCACCAGGCGGCGGGTGTTCGGGCCGGTGCGGCCGGTGTACCAGCCCAGCGGGCGCTCGCCGGTGAGTTCGGTGAGGATGCGGATGGCCTCGAGCATGTGCTCGCGCTCCTGGGCCTCGTCCATGTACTGGTAGTCGATCCAGCGGTAGCCGTGGCTGCAGATCTCGTGGCCGGCCTCGACCATGGCGCGGATCACGTCAGGATGGCGCTGGGCGGCCATGGCCACGGCGAAGATGGTCAGCGGCACGCCACTGTTCTTGAACAGCTTGAGCAAGCGCCACACGCCGGCGCGGCTGCCGTATTCGTAGAGCGACTCCATGCTCATGTTGCGCACGCCTTGCAGCGGCTGGGCAGCGACCATCTCGGAGAGGAAGGCCTCGGACTCCTTGTCGCCGTGCAGGATATTGCGCTCGCCACCTTCTTCGTAGTTCAGCACGAAAGACAGCGCGATGCGGGCATTGCCCGGCCACTGCGGGTGAGGTGGGGTGTTGCCGTAACCAATCAGGTCGCGAGGGTAGTCAGCGCTCACTGCTATCTTCCTTCTTGTGCGTTAGTGCGGGGTGGGCGAGCCGCGTCGGGATGTCGCACCACCGGATGGGCTGATTGTATACAACTTCTAAAATCTTTTGTAAGCCTGTTTTTCCGCATTTCTGCCCTTTTGTCGCCTGAAGGGCGGCTTAGAATGCATTGCAAGAAACCTGCCTGATTGGTCAGCTAATGAGAATGGCGCGCTCATACTGCCTATATTTGCCGCGAATGGCCGGTTTGCAGGGCGTGCGACAGATGGGATCAAAAAATTGTGTACAATATTTCGACGAAATGTCTTAATGAGGTCATTCCCGCTCGGCGCATGCCCTGTGCTGGTGCGAAGGCTGTGTATTTTTTGCCCACAGATTGAACAAGAGGCGACAAGCAAATGGGACGTTTGACCACACACGTATTGGATGCCGCTCACGGCTGCCCGGGCAGCGCGATCAAGGTCGAGCTGTATCGTGTCGAAGGCCAGCAGCTGGAACTGGTGAACACTGCCCTGACCAACAGCGATGGCCGCGTCGATGCGCCGTTGCTGCAAGGTGAGGATTACCGCACCGGCGTCTACCAACTCCAGTTCAGCGCCGGCGCTTACTACCGCGCACGTGGCGTGCAGTTGCCGGAGCCGGCGTTTCTTGATGTTGTCGTGCTGCGTTTCGGCATCGATGAGCAGCAGGACCACTACCACGTGCCGCTGCTGATCTCGCCGTACAGCTATTCGACCTATCGTGGAAGCTAGTTGGTCGCTAGAAGAATCTTCGTAGGTCCTTGGCCCGCTCTCACACTGGCGGGCTTTTTTTCGTCTATGGGTTTTGTGGTGTCTGTGCTGGCCTCTTCGCGGGACAAGCCCGCTCCCACAGGATGACACCAGACCGAAGGACTGCGATGAACCTGTGGGAGCGGGCTTGTCCCGCGAAAGGGCCGTTACAGGCAATGGAAACGAACGAAGGGCGCCGAGGCGCCCTTCGTCTGTATGTGGCTGGGTTCAGAGAAACACGAACTTGGCGATGAAGATCGCGCACAGCACCCACAGGCTGGCGGAGATTTCCTTGTACTTGCCGGTTCCTGCCTTCAGCGCCACATAGCTGATGAAGCCCAGGGCAATGCCGTCGGCCACCGAGAAGGTCAGCGGCATCATGATCACCGTGACGATCGCCGGGATGCTGTCGGTGGCTTCATCCCAGTGAATGTGCGCCATGCTGCCCATCATCAGCATCGCCACATAGATCAGCGCACCGGCAGTCGCGTAGGCGGGGATCATGCCGGCCAGCGGTGCGAAGAACATGGCGGCGATGAACAGGATCCCGACCACCACCGCGGTGAGGCCGGTGCGACCGCCCGCCGCCACACCTGCGGCACTTTCGACATAGCTGGTCACAGGCGGCACACCGACCACGGCACCGAACACGCTCGAGGCACTGTCGGCCTTCAGCGCCCGTGAAAGGTTTTCGATGCGTCCGTCCGGAGCCACCAGGTTGGCGCGCTGCGCTACGCCCATCAGGGTGCCGGCGGTATCGAACATGTGCACGAACAGGAATGCCAGCACCACGCTGATCATGCTGACGTTGAACACGCCGGCCACGTCCATGGCCATCCAGGTCGGCGCCAGGCTCGGCGGCATCGATATGACTCCGCCGAACTTCACCAGCCCCAGGCCCCAGCCGGCCAGGGTCACGCCGATGATGCTGATGAGGATGGCGCCGAACACCCGCTTGTAGCTGAGGATGGCGATCATCAGGAAGCACAGGGCAGCCAGCAGCGGGCCAGGCTCGTGCAGCGAGCCGAGCTTGATCAGCGTGGCCGGGCTGTCGACGATGATGCCCGCGGTTTTCAGGCCGATCAGTCCGAGAAACAATCCGACGCCGGCCCCCATGGCATGGCGAAGGCTGACCGGAATGCTGTTGAGCAGCCACTCGCGCACTTTCGACAAGGTCAGGAACATGAACAGCACGCCGGAGACAAATACCGCCCCCAGCGCCGTTTCCCAGTTGTAGCCCATGGTGCCGACCACGGTATAGGTGAAGAACGCGTTCAGGCCCATGCCCGGCGCAAGGCCTACTGGCCAGTTGGCGTACAGGCCCATGAGCAGGCAGCCCAGCGCTGCGGCGATGCAGGTGGCGACGAAGGCCGCGCCGTGATCGATGCCGGCGTCGGCCATGATGTTGGGGTTGACGAAGATGATGTACGCCATGGTGATGAACGTGGTCACCCCGGCGATCAGTTCGGTGCGTACGGTGCTGCCGTGTTGCTTGAGTTTGAAGATTCGCTCCAGCCAGCTCGTTTCGAGCGGTGGGGAGAGATCCAACGTCGGGGCTTCTGATTTGCGGGTTTCCACAGCGTTACTCCTCAAGTCTTTCTTGTTGTTTTGGAACCATTGGCCTGCGCTACGCACTTGGTGGCTCCACGAGGGAAGGCAGACGCCCGACCGATTTGTTGACTTCTTGGTCAGGAAGTTGCTCGTTGGATTATGCTTTTGTGTACAAAGAATGCAAATAATGTTTTATCTTTTGTTCGCGCAAACCTTGGTACAACGGCTATATAAGTAAAAGGTGGCCTGCAGAAAGGGTTCCGCCTGTGTACAATGGCGCCATACCTTGGTCCTTCATTTTTCATCAGGACTTGCCAACCACCCTCCGACAGGCATTACAGTCGAGGCTGGACTGGCGGATCCTTTGTGCTCGAGAGCCCATGAACGAACAGCTGCAACCTCTGAAGAAACCTGCGCGCACTGGCAAGGCCGGCCGTAGCGGTACCCAGGACGACATCGTCTATGCGCATATTTTCGAGGCCATCCTCGAGCAGCGCCTGGCACCTGGCACCAAGTTGAGCGAGGAAGCGCTGGGCGAGATCTTCGGCGTCAGCCGCACCATCATCCGTCGCGCCCTGTCGCGCTTGGCCCACGAAAGCGTGGTGCTGCTGCGCCCCAATCGCGGCGCGGTGGTGGCCAGCCCAACGGTCGAGGAAGCACGCCAGGTGTTCTTCTCGCGGCGCATGGTCGAACGCGCCATCACCGAACTGGCCGTACAGCACGCGACCCCCGAGCAACTCAACGAGCTGCGCCAGATGGTTCGCGAAGAGCGGGACAGTTTCTCCCGTGGCGATCGAGGCGCGGGCATTCGGCTGTCCGGCGAGTTCCACCTGAAGCTGGCCGAGGCGGCGGGTAACGCCCCGCTGGTGAGCTTCCAGCGCAGCCTGGTGTCGCAGACGTCGTTGATCATCGCCCAGTACGAAAGCGGCAACCGCTCCCATTGCTCGTACGACGAGCACATGCAGTTGATCGACGCCATCGAGGCGCGCGATGCGCAGCAGGCGGTGAGCCTGATGATGCACCACATGGACCACATCGACAGTAAGCTCAATCTCGACGAGGAAAGTGCCTCGGACGATCTGCACGCGGTGTTTTCGCACCTTTTGCAGAAAAAGCCCAAGGTCTCCGCCAAGGGTTGAACGTTTGCCGGCGATGGGGTTCGAAGCGGCCCCTTCGTGTCACTGGTCATCAGCTGAAGGTCTGCTAAATTCTTGTGGGCAAACCTTCATCAAGCAGTTGGGCTTGCGCATTAATTGCGGACAACTACTTGAGGAAGGTTCCATGACCATGTCTCTGGGTACGCGCATGGGTGCCGAACTGATCGGCACCTTCTGGTTGGTTCTCGGTGGTTGCGGCAGCGCAGTGCTGGCAGCCAGCTCCCCGGTCGGCATCGGCGTGCTCGGTGTCGCCTTCGCCTTCGGCCTCACGGTGCTGACCATGGCGTTCGCCATCGGTCATATCTCCGGTTGTCATCTCAATCCTGCCGTGTCGTTCGGGCTGGTAGTGGGTGGGCGCTTCCCGGCCAAGGAACTGCTGCCCTACGTGATCGCCCAGGTGATCGGCGCGGTGCTGGCTGCCGGGGTGATCTACTTCATAGCCAGCGGCAAGGCCGGTTTCGAATTGTCGGCGGGGCTTGCCTCGAACGGCTACGCCGAGCACTCCCCAGGTGGTTACTCGCTGGTCTCCGGCTTCGTGAGCGAGGTGGTGATGACGGCGATGTTCCTGGTGGTGATCATGGGCGCTACCGATACCCGGGCGCCGGCCGGCCTGGCACCGATCGCCATCGGTTTGGCCTTGACCCTGATCCACCTGATCTCGATCCCGGTGACCAACACGTCAGTCAACCCGGCGCGCAGTACCGGGCCGGCTCTGTTCGTCGGTGGCTGGGCGCTGCAGCAGCTATGGCTGTTCTGGCTTGCACCGTTGATTGGCGCCGCGCTTGGCGGCGCCTTGTACCGAGGGTTGGCCCGTCAGCCTTGACGCTGATGTACCTGACGACCGGCGGCGTAGGTTTCACGCACCGTACGGTCGTCGCCCAGGGTGGTCAGCACGAACAGGGTTTCCTCGATGCTGTTGGACTGCTGGATGCGGTAGTCCAACAGCGGCGTAGCCTTGTAGTCCAGCACCACGAAGTCGGCATCGTTACCTGGGCGCAGGCTGCCGATGCGGTCGTCCAGGCGCAGGGCGCGGGCACCGCCGAGGGTGGCCAGGTACAACGACTTGTAAGGATGCAGACGTGCGCCCTGTAGCTGCATGACCTTGTAGGCCTCGTTCAAGGTGTTGAGCAGCGAGAAGCTGGTGCCGGCCCCAACGTCGGTACCCAGGCCCACATTGACCTTGAAACGCTCGGCCTGGGGCAGGTTGAACAGGCCGCTGCCGAGGAACAGATTGGACGTGGGGCAGAAGGCCACGGCCGAGCCGGTTTCGGCCAGACGCTGGCATTCTGCGTCGCACAGGTGCACGCCGTGGGCGAACACCGAGCGCTCGCCGAGCAGCTCGTAATGGTCGTAGACGTCCAGGTAACCATTCTGTTTCGGGAACAGGGCCTTGACCCACTCGATCTCCTTGAGGTTCTCGGACAAGTGAGTGTGCAGGTAGAGGTCCGGGTATTCCTTGAGCAATTGGCCGGCCATGGCCAATTGTTCCGGGGTGCTGGTGGGGGCGAATCGTGGGGTCACGGCGTAGTGCAGGCGGCCCTTGCCATGCCAGCGCTCGATCAGCGCCTTGCTCTCGGTGTAGCTGGTTTCGGCGGTGTCGGTCAGGTAGTCGGGCGCGTTGCGGTCCATCATCACCTTGCCGGCGATCATGCGCAGGTCCAGGCGTTCGGCCTCCTCGAACAGGGCATTGACCGACTGCGGATGCACGCTGCCGAACACCAGGGCGGTGGTGGTACCGTTGCGCAGCAGCTCTTTGATGAAGATGGCCGCCACTTTGTCGGCATGGTCCTTGTCGGCGAACTGCTTCTCGCAGGGGAAGGTATAGGTGTTGAGCCAGTCCAGTAGCTGTTCGCCGTAGGAGCCGATCATCCCGGTCTGTGGGAAATGAATGTGGGTATCGATGAAGCCAGGGGTGATCAGCGCATTCTGGTAATGCACCACCTCGATGTCGGCGTCCAGGGTCGGCAGCAGTTCGCTGGCGGCGCCCAGTGCGCTGATGCGGCCATCGTCGACCACCAGCAGGCCGTCTTCGTAGTACTCATGGGAAGCGTCCAGGCCCACCTCGGCCGGGTCGGCGATGCTGTGCAGGATGGCGGCACGGTAGGCTTTGCGGGTAGCGGTCATAACTCACTCGTCAAATGGCTTGGCTGCGCCGGGAGGGCGGCAGCAACTGGGCAATGGGGCCGGCGTTGGCGCCAGCATCGTGCTGGCCGAAGCAGGCGTTGTAGGTGGCGATGATTTCCCCGGCGATGGACACGGCGATCTCGATCGGCAGCTTGCCCTTGACCTCTGCCAGGCCCATGGGGCATCGCATGCGCGCCATCACGGCATCGTCGTAGCCGCGCTCGCGCAAGCGATGCTCGAACTTGACCCGTTTGGTCTTCGAGCCGATCAGGCCGAACCAGGTGAAATCGTTGCGCTTGAGGATGGCGGCGGTCAGCTCCAGGTCGAGCTGATGGTTATGGGTCATGACGATGCAGTAGCTGCCGGCAGGCAGCTCGGCCACTTCGTCGACCGGGTCGTCGCTGACCACCTGGGTCACCCCCTCGGGAATGAGCGCGGGAAACTCCTGCTCGCGCGAATCGATCCAGCGTACGCGGCAGGGCAGCGCGGCGAGCAAGGGTACCAGAGCGCGCCCCACATGGCCCGCGCCGAACACTGCAATCTGCGCCTGCACTGCGGCCATCGGTTCGAACAGCAGCACGGTCACGCCGCCGCAGCACTGGCCCAGGCTCGCGCCCAGGCTGAAGCGCTCCAGATGCGGGGTGGTGCGGTGTTCGGCGAGCATCTGCCGGGCGATGTGCAGGGCCTTGTATTCCAGGTGCCCGCCGCCGATGGTATCGAACAGCGCCGTGGCGCTGACGACCATCTTCGAGCCCGCGTTGCGCGGCGTCGAACCGCGTTCCTCGATAATGGTCACCAGGACGCAGGCTTCGCCACGGGATTGGTGGTCGGCGAGGGCGTTGATCCATTGGTGCATGATGCAACCTCTCTAAGTCACGCTGCGGACCCTGTGGGAGCGGGCTTGCCCGCGAAGAGGGCGGTGAGCCCAGCATCGCATTCGCGGGCAAGCCCGCTCCCACAGGGTTCCTCGCTGTCAGTGGGTCACGGTTTCCAGTTCCGGCTCGGCCGGTTGCTGCAGGGCCTGGGCCTTGCGCATCTGCTCACAGCCCCACAACACCCGCTCCGGCGTCGCCGGTGCGTCCACCTGCGGCTGCACGCGGTAATCGGCGATGCTCGCCACGGCATCCTTGATCGCGCACCAGGCAGCGATGCCGAGCATGAACGGCGGCTCGCCCACGGCCTTGGAATGGAACACCGTGTCCTCGGGGTTCTTGCGGTTCTCCACCAGCTTCACCCGCAGGTCCAGCGGCATGTCGGCCACGGCCGGGATCTTGTAGCTGGCCGGGCCATTGGTGACCAGCTTGCCCTTGGCATTCCACACCAACTCCTCGGTGGTCAGCCAGCCCATGCCTTGAATGAAGCCGCCCTCGACCTGGCCAATGTCGATGGCCGGGTTCAGCGAGTCGCCGACGTCGTGGAGGATGTCGGCGCGCAGCATCTTGTACTCGCCGGTCAGGGTATCGACGATCACCTCGACGCAGGCGGCGCCGAAGGCGAAATAGTAGAACGGTCGACCACGCGCCTGGTTGCGGTCGTAGTAGATCTTCGGCGTGCGGTAGAACCCGGTGCTCGACAGTGAGACTTGGGCGAAGTAAGCCAGTTGCACCAACTGCTCGAAGCTGACGATCTGGTCGCGCACCCGCACATGGCCGTTGCGGAACTCGACGTCCTCTTCGGTGACCTGGTAATGCCGGGCGGCGAACTCGGTCAGGCGCCGCTTGAGGATCTCGGCGGCGTTCTGCGCGGCCTTGCCGTTCAGGTCGGCACCACTGGAGGCGGCCGTGGGCGAGGTGTTGGGCACCTTGTCGGTGTTGGTGGCGGTGATCTGGATGCGGCTGAAGTCGACCTGGAACACTTGCGCCACCACTTGTGCGACCTTGGTGTTCAGACCCTGGCCCATCTCGGTGCCGCCGTGGTTGAGGTGGATGCTGCCGTCGGTATAGATGTGGATCAGCGCACCGGCCTGGTTGAGGAAAGTGGCGGTGAACGAGATGCCGAACTTGACGGGCGTCAGCGCCAGGCCTTTCTTCAGCACCGGGCTGTTGGCGTTGAAGCGACGGATCGACTCGCGGCGCTCGGCATAGTCGCAGCTGGCCTCCAGCTCGGCGGTCATCTCTTCGAGCATGTTGTGCTCGACGGTCTGGTAGTAGTGAGTGACGTTGCGCTCGGTCTTGCCGTAGTAGTTGGCCTTGCGCACGGCCAGTGGATCGCGTCCCAGGTGGCGGGCGATATGGTCCATTACCTGCTCGATGGCGACCATCCCCTGGGGTCCACCGAAGCCGCGGTAGGCGGTGTTGGAGGCGGTATTGGTCTTGCAGCGGTGACCGTGCACGGTGGCATCGCCCAAGTAGTAGGCGTTGTCGGAGTGGAACATGGCGCGGTCGACGATCGAACCGGACAGGTCGGGCGAGTAGCCGCAATTGCCGGCCAGGTCCATGTTGATGCCGTGCAGGCGTCCTTCGTCGTCGAAGCCGACGTCGTATTCGACATAGAACGGGTGGCGCTTGCCGGTCATGGTCATGTCTTCGACCCGTGGCAAGCGCATCTTGGTGGGCTGGCCGGTCAGGCGCGCGATCACCGCGCACAGGCAGGCCGGGCTTGCCGCCTGGGTTTCCTTGCCGCCAAAGCCGCCGCCCATGCGGCGCATGTCCAGCACCACCTTGTTCATCGGCACGTCGAGCACTTCGGCGACCAGCTTCTGTACCTCGGTGGGGTTCTGCGTGGAGCAGTAGACGATCATGCCGCCGTCCTCGGTGGGCATCACCGAGGAAATCTGCGTTTCCAGGTAGAAGTGCTCCTGGCCGCCGATGTGCAGGGTGCCTTGCAGGCGGTGCGGCGCACTGGCCAGAGCGCTGGCCGAATCGCCACGCTGGTGGGTGTGGCTGTCGAGCACGAAGTGTTGTTTGCGCAGCGCTTCCACTACGTCCAGCACCGGCTCCAGGTCCTCGTACTCGACGATGGCTGCCATGGCCGCGCGGCGCGCGGTGTCCAGGTCGCGGGCGGCGACTGCGAGCACCGGCTGGCCGAAGAATTCGACCTTGTCGATGGCCAGCAACGGGTCGCCGGCCACCACAGGGCCGATGTCCTTTAGGCCGGGGATGTCTTCGTGGGTGATGGCGATGCGTACGCCCTCGAAGGCATAGCACGGTGTGGTGTCGATACGCAGGATGCGGGCGTGGGCGCGGTCTGCGGTGCGCGCATACACGTGCAACTGGTTGGGGAATTCCAGGCGATCGTCGATGTACACCGCCTCGCCGGCCACGTGCTTGTCGGCACTGTCGTGCTTGAGGCTGCGCCCGACCCCGGTGGCCAGGTCCTGGCTGAACAGTTCGGCCATCTCGGCCTGGCTCTTGGCTGCGTGATGGTTAGACATAAGCGGTCACCCGGGTCTCGATGTGCGGTGTTTGCTGTTCGATGAAGTACTTGCGCAGCAGGTTCTGCGCGGTCAGCAGGCGGTACTCGCAGCTGGCGCGGAAATCGCTGAGCGGGGTGAAGTCCTCGGCCAGGGCCTGGCAGGCGCGTTCGATGCTGGCTTGCGTCCACGGCTTGCCGCGCAGGGCGGCTTCACAGGCACGGGCGCGCTTGGGAATCGCGGCCATGCCGCCGAAGGCGATGCGCACGCCGCTGACCACGCCGTCTTCGATGCTCAGGTTGAAGGCGCCGCACACCGCGGAAATATCGTCATCCAGGCGTTTGGAGACTTTATAGGCGCGGAACGCCCAGTCATTGCTGGCGCGAGGAACGATGATCTTCTCGATGAACTCGCTGTCCTGGCGGGCGGTGATGCGGTAGTCGATGAAGTAGTCTTCCAGCGGCATCGTGCGCTGACGCTCACCCTGGCGCAGGACGATCTGCGCATCCAGGGCGATCAGCAAGGGTGGCGAGTCGCCGATCGGCGAGGCGTTGCCGATGTTGCCACCGAGGGTGCCCTGGTTGCGGATCTGCAGCGAGGCGAAGCGGTGCAGCAGGGCGCCGAAGTCGGGGTATTCGGCGTCGAGTGCGGCATAGCAGTCGGTGAGCGGGGTGGCCGCACCGATCTCCAGGTGGCTGCTGGTCGTTTCGATGCGCTTGAGTTCGGCGATGTGGCCGACGTAGATCATCACCGGCAAGGTCTTGTGCATCTGGGTGACTTCCAGCGCCAGATCGGTACCACCGGCCAGCAGGCGCGCCTCCGGGTGCGAGCTGTATAGCTCGGCCAGGTCGGCGACGGTCAGTGGCACCAGGCAGCGCTTGTCACCGCTGTTGAGCTCGTCGGTCTGGGTCGGGGCGATGGCTTTGAGGCGGCTGATGGTCTGCGCTTGCTGGGCGTCGAATTGGTCCTTGCAGGGCTGGCGGCAGCTCTGTTCGGCTGCGTCGAGGATCGGTCGATAGCCGGTGCAGCGGCACAGGTTGCCGGCCAGGGCTTCCTGGGCGCGGTGCAGGTCATGGCTGTTGCTGTTCTTTTGCAGGGCGAACAGCGACATTACGAAGCCCGGTGTGCAGAAGCCGCATTGCGAGCCATGGCAGTCGGCCATGGCGCGTTGCACGCTGTGCAGTTCACCTTGATGCTTGAGGCCTTCGACGCTGATCAGCTGCTTGCCGTGCAAGGCCGAAACGAAGGTCAGGCACGAGTTCAGGCTGCGGTAGCGCAGGCTGTCCTGGCCCTGTTCGTCCTGGGTCAGTTCGCCCACCACCACGGTGCAGGCACCGCAGTCGCCGCTGGCGCAGCCTTCCTTGGTGCCGGGTTTGCCCAGGTGCTCACGCAAGTACTGCAGCACCGTCATGTTCGGGTCCAGGGCGTGCTCTCGGCGCAGCTCCTGGTTGACGAGAAACTGGATCACGGGGATGGCCTCGCAATGGTTTTATTGTTGTTGAGCGGACTCTAAGCAGAGCTGACGTCTTGGTCAATATTTTTCTGACTCAAAGGTCAAGAAAATGCCCGAGCCCTTGCCCAACGGCCTGTTGCTGTCCCTTTACCAAGCATAGATCGCGCCGTAATCACCCGCTGCGCGCCGGTCGAATAAAGCGCGAAGACCCTCTGCGCGCGTGCTGGCCAAGTGCGCTACAATCGCTCCTTTAGTGCCCAGTCCAATGATTTTGAAGGAAAACCATGACGTTCAAGGCGCCGGACAGCCTCTCCGAGCAGATCGCCGACTACCTGGCCGAGCGGATCATCCGTGGCGAACTCGCGCCCGGTGAGCGCATCCAGGAGTTGAAGGTTACCCAGGCCCTCGACGTCAGCCGTGGCTCGGTGCGCGAGGCGCTGTTGATCCTCGAACGTCGTCATCTGATCGCGATCGTGCCGCGCCGAGGCGCCCATGTGACCGAGCTGAGTGAGCACAAGGTACGCAGCCTCTGCACCTTGATGGGTGAGTTCTACATTCTGCTGGGCAATGCCGTTGCACAAAAATGGCGCCTGGACTCCGATCTGCGCCCCTTCCTGGACATCCAGCAGCGCCTGCAGCACGCCTGTGATCGGCAGGACATAAAAGCCTTCGTCGCCGACAGCTTCGCGGTGATGCGCGCCGCTTATCCGTTCGCCGACAACCCATACCTGCAGGAAACCGTCGAGAACCTGCAACCGGCCATGAGTCGTGCCTATTACCTGGCCCTGGATCAGCGCCAGGCGAACATGGTCGATTACCTGGAACTGTTCGCCCGCCTGCTCGACGCCGTGGTCGCTCGTGACCTGCCGCGCATCCGCGAGGTACTCAGCGCCTACAGCCAGCGCAGTTGCGAACTGGTGCTGGCCGCGCTGGCCCGAGGCTGACCGATGCGCCTGAAGTGCATACGGCTGGCCGGGTTCAAGTCGTTCGTCGACCCGACCACGGTCAATTTTCCCAGCAACATGGCCGCTGTGGTGGGCCCTAACGGTTGCGGAAAGTCCAATATCATCGATGCCGTGCGCTGGGTGATGGGCGAGAGTTCGGCGAAGAACCTGCGCGGCGAGTCGATGACCGACGTCATCTTCAACGGCTCCACCAGCCGCAAGCCCGTCAGCCAGGCGAGCATCGAACTGGTGTTCGACAACAGCGAAACCACCCTGGTCGGTGAGTACGCGGCCTACGCCGAGATCTCGATTCGCCGCAAGGTGACCCGCGACGGGCAGAACACCTACTACCTCAATGGCACCAAGTGCCGGCGCCGGGACATTACCGACATCTTCCTGGGCACCGGACTCGGCCCGCGCAGCTATTCGATCATCGAGCAGGGCATGATCTCCAAGCTGATCGAGGCCAAGCCCGAGGAGCTGCGCAACTTCATCGAGGAAGCGGCGGGCATTTCCAAGTACAAGGAGCGCCGCCGCGAGACCGAGAGTCGCATCCGTCGCACCCAGGAAAACCTGGCGCGCCTGACCGACCTGCGCGAAGAGCTCGAGCGCCAGCTCGAACGCCTGCACCGCCAGGCCCAGGCTGCCGAGAAATACCGCGAGTACAAGGCCCAGGAGCGCCAGCTCAAGGCGCGTCTGTCGGCGTTGCGCTGGCGCGACCTGGACGACCGCGTGCGTCAGCGCGAAGCGGTGATCGGTGATCAGGACGTCGCCCACGAGGCCTTGGTCGCCGAGCAGCGCAACGCCGATGCCAGCATCGAACGGCTGCGCGACGGCCACCACGAATTGTCCGAGCGCTTCAATCAGGTCCAGGGCCGCTTCTATTCGGTGGCCGGTGACATCGCCCGGGTCGAACAGAGCATCCAGCACGGCCAGCAGCGCTTGCGCCAGTTGCAGGACGATTTCAAGGAGGCCGAGCGCACGCGCCTGGAGACCGAATCGCACCTCGGTCATGACCGCACCTTGTTGGCCACCCTGGGCGAAGAGCTGCAGATGCTCGAGCCCGAGCAAGAGTTGACCCTGGCTGCCGCCGAAGAAGCCGCAGCCACCCTTGAAGAAGCCGAGCAGGGCATGCACGGCTGGCAGGAGCAGTGGGACGCCTTCAATAGCCGCTCCGCTGAGCCGCGGCGCCAGGCCGAAGTGCAGCAGTCGCGCCTGCAGCAGTTGGAGGCCAGCCTGGAACGCCTGGCCGAGCGCCAGCGCAAGCTCGCTGAAGAACAGGAGCAGATGGGCGCCGATCCGCAGGATGCCGCCATGCTCGAACTGGCCGAGCAGTTGGCCAGCAGCGAGTTGGCGCTCGAAGCGTTGCAGGTGTCCGAGGAACAGGTGGTCGAACGTCTGGAGGCGCTGCGTGAACAATTGCAGCAGGCCACCCGCGCCCAGCAGCAGGCTCAGGGCGAGGTCCAGCGCCTAGGTGGGCGCCTGGCTTCGCTGGAGGCCTTGCAGCAGGCAGCCCTGGAGCCTGCCGCAGGCGCTGGTGACTGGCTGCGTGATCAGGGCCTGGCGCAGCGTCCGCGTCTGGCCGAGGGGCTACGGGTCGAGCCGGGTTGGGAACTGGCCGTGGAAACAGTGCTCGGTGCGGATCTGCAGGCGGTGTTGGTAGACGGGTTCAGCCGCCTCGATTTCACCGAGCTGCAGCAGGGCGAGTTGCGCCTGCTGCTGGCCCAAGGCGAGGGGCCGCGCCAGCCGGGCAGCCTGCTCGACAAAGTCGAGGGGCGTACCGACCTCGCGCCCTGGTTGGCCCAGGTCCGGCCCGTCGAGAATCTGGCCCAGGCATTGGACCTGCGTGAATCGCTGGTCGAGGGTCAGAGCCTGGTCAGTCGCGATGGCTACTGGGTAGGTCGGCACTTCTTGCGCGTCAGCCGTGGTGGCGATGCAGAGGGTGGGGTATTGGCCCGTGGCCAGGAGATCGAGCGCCTGAGCCAGGAACAGCGTGAGCAGGAGGCCGCGCTGGCGCAACTGGAGGCGCAGTTGCAAACCCTGCGCGATCAGCAGCTCGACCTGGAAGAACAGCGTGAGCAACTGCGCCGCCGTACCCAGGAGGAGGGGCGTCAGCATGGTGAACTCAAGGCCGGCCTGTCAGCTGCCCAGGCCCGTGCCGAACAGCTCCAGTTGCGCCTGCGCCGTCTCCAGGAAGAACAGCACGAGCTCCAGGAGCAGCGCGCGCTGGAGCACGAACAACTGGGCGAGTCACGCCTGCTGCTGCAGGAAGCCTTGGATCTGATGGCTCAGGACACCGAGCAGCGTGAACAATTGATGGCGCGCCGCGATTCCTTGCGTGAGAGCCTCGACCGCGTGCGCCAGGAAGCCCGCCAGCACAAGGATCATGCCCATCAGTTGGCCGTGCGCCTGGGTTCGTTGCGTGCCCAGCATGATTCCACCCGCCAGGCCCTCGAGCGCCTGGAACAGCAAGCCGCACGCCTGACCGAGCGCCAGGAGCAGTTGAGTCTGAACCTGGAGGAGGGCGAGGCGCCGCTGGAGGAGCTGCGCATGAAGCTCGAAGCCCTGCTGGAGCAGCGCATGGGCGTCGATGAGGAAATGCGCCAGGCCCGCCTGCACATGGATGAAGCCGACCGCGCCTTGCGCGATGCCGAACGCCGCCGCACCCAGGCCGAACAGCAGGCCCAGTTGCTGCGCGGCCAGTTGGAGCAGATGCGCCTGGAGTGCCAGGGCCTGGACGTGCGCCGCAAGACCCTGCAGGAGCAACTGCTGGCCGACGGCTACGACCTGCAAGGAGTGCTCGCCACCCTGGAAGCCGAAGCCAGCGAGCAGGGTACAGAGCAAGAGTTGGAACAGATGGAGGCGCGGATTCAACGCCTGGGGGCAATCAACCTCGCCGCTATCGAAGAGTACGAGCAGCAGTCCGAGCGCAAGCGCTACCTCGATGCCCAGGACGCCGATCTGGTCGAAGCGCTGGAGACCCTGGAAAACGTCATCCGCAAGATCGACAAGGAAACCCGCAACCGCTTCAAGGATACCTTTGATCAGATAAATGCCGGATTACAGGCACTTTTTCCAAAAGTTTTCGGTGGCGGCAGCGCTTACCTGGAACTGACGGGCGAAGATCTACTCGATACAGGGGTGACGATCATGGCGCGTCCGCCGGGCAAGAAGAACAGCACGATCCATCTGCTGTCCGGCGGCGAGAAAGCACTGACCGCATTGGCGCTGGTGTTTGCCATCTTCAAATTGAACCCCGCACCGTTCTGCATGCTCGACGAGGTCGATGCCCCGCTGGACGATGCCAACGTCGGGCGCTACGCCCGCCTGGTCAAGGAAATGAGTGAAAGTGTGCAATTCATTTACATCACCCATAACAAGATCGCCATGGAAATGGCCGATCAATTGATGGGGGTGACCATGCATGAGCCTGGCTGCTCACGTCTTGTGGCCGTGGATGTGGAGGAGGCGTTGGCCATGGTCGACGCCTGAGGCGGGTACTTGTGCACAATTGTGCAGGGAAATGCCCCGCCACGAGCGACAGACGGTGTAAAGTTGTCTTTGGTCGTGCTAGCTTAATGTCACTCGTTTTTTGCGTGGGTAAAACGCCTGTCAGAACATAGAGTTGGCGCCACGTGTTAAAGGGCTTTGAACCCTTTGTTTTCAAGCATATTTTTATAGAGGCACGGGATTACATGGAAATCGGTCTGCGCGAGTGGCTGATCGTCATCGGCATCATTGTCATCGCCGGTATTCTTTTCGACGGCTGGCGCCGTATGCGCGGCGGTAAAGGCAAGCTGAAATTCCGCCTGGATCGCAGCTACTCCAACCTGCCTGACGACGAAGGCAGTGCGGAGGTGCTGGGCCCAGCCCGGGTACTGGAAACCCACAAAGAACCCGAACTCGACGAAAGCGACCTGCCTTCGATGAGTGCCCCGACGCGTGAACGCGAACGCGAGCGCGAACCCAAGCCTGCCAAGGCGAGCAAACGTAGCAAGCGTGCCGCCGATGCGTCCCAGGGCGACTTGAACCTGGCTGCCGAACCCCGCGAGCCGGATCTGTTCGCCGACAGCGAAGAAGACTTCGCTGCCGACAACAACCGCCACAATGGTTTCGCCGCCTCTGGCAATGCCGCCAAGGAGCTGCCCCCGGTCGAGGAAGTGCTGGTGATCAGCGTGATTTCCCGCGACGAAGGCGGCTTCAAAGGTCCGGCGCTGCTGCAGAACATTCTCGAGAGCGGCCTGCGCTTCGGTGAGATGGACATCTTCCACCGCCACGAAAGCATGGCCGGTCACGGTGAGGTGCTGTTCTCCATGGCCAACGCGGTCAAGCCGGGCATCTTCGACCTGGACGACATCGACCATTTCAGCACCCGTGCGGTGAGCTTCTTCCTGGGGCTGCCAGGCCCACGTCATCCGAAGCAGGCCTTCGATGTGATGGTGGCTGCGGCGCGCAAGTTGGCCCATGAACTCGACGGCGAGCTCAAGGATGACCAGCGCAGCGTGTTGACCGCGCAGACCATCGAGCACTACCGCCAGCGCATCGTCGAGTTCGAGCGTCGGGCACTGACTCAGAAGCGCTGATAGATCCAGACGAAGAGCAGCCTGGGGGCGTGCTGGTCGGTTCGGGGCTGTGGTCGTCTGTAACCGGCCCTTTCGAACCCCAGCCACCATCCCCCAGGCTGCTCTTTTGCTTTGCAAGAGACCCTGAAAACATGAACGCCGAATCCCGAATCCACGAACTGCGTGCCGAGCTCGACCAGCACAACTATCGCTACTACGTGCTCGACGAGCCCAGCGTGCCCGACGCCGAATACGATCGGTTGTTCAACGAGCTCAAAGCGCTGGAGGCCGAGCATCCGCACCTGATCACCCCGGACTCGCCCACCCAGCGCGTGGGCGGCGCCGCCCTGGCCGCATTCAGCCAGGTGCGTCACGAAGTCCCCATGCTCAGCCTCGGCAACGCCTTCGAGGAGGCCGACCTGCGCGAGTTCGGTCGCCGCGTGGTCGAAGGCCTCGATCAGCCTGGTGCGGTCGATTTCAGCTGCGAGCCCAAGCTCGATGGCCTGGCGGTCAGCCTGCTGTACCGTGATGGCCTGTTGGTGCAGGGCGCCACCCGTGGCGACGGCACCACCGGCGAGGACATCAGCGCCAACGTGCGCACCGTGCGTAACATCCCGCTCAAGCTGCACGGTGAAGGCTGGCCGGCGGTGCTGGAAGTGCGCGGCGAAGTGTTCATGAGCAAGGCCGGCTTCGACCGGCTGAACGCCGCCCAGGCCGAAGCCGGTGGCAAGACCTTCGCCAACCCGCGCAACGCCGCCGCCGGCAGCCTGCGCCAACTGGATTCGAAGATCACCGCCAGCCGCCCACTGGAGTTCTGCTGCTATGGCGTGGGCCAGGTGTCCGCAGCCATTGGCGACAGTCATATCGAAATCCTCGAGCAGCTCAAGGCCTGGGGCCTGCCCATCAGCCGCGAGCTCAAGCATGCCGCCGGCATCGAGCAGTGCCTGGAGTATTACCGCGATATTGGCGAGCGGCGTAACAGCCTGCCCTACGAAATCGATGGCGTGGTGTTCAAGGTCAACAGCCTGGCTGCCCAGCGAGAGCTGGGCTTTCGTGCCCGTGAGCCGCGCTGGGCGATCGCCCACAAGTTCCCGGCCATGGAAGAGCTCACCGAAGTGCTGGACGTCGAGTTCCAGGTCGGGCGCACCGGTGCGGTGACTCCGGTAGCCCGTCTCAAGCCGGTCAAAGTGGCCGGCGTGACCGTGTCCAACGCCACCCTGCACAACATGGACGAGATCGCCCGGTTGGGCCTGCGCATCGGCGACACGGTGATCATTCGCCGCGCTGGCGACGTGATCCCGCAGGTCATGCAAGTGGTGCTCGAACGCCGTCCGGAGCATGCCCGTCCGGTCCAGGTGCCAAGCGAGTGCCCGGTATGTGGATCGCAGGTCGAGCGCACTCAGTTGGTCAAGCGCAGCAAGGGTAAGGAAACCACCAGCGAAGGCGCGGTGTATCGCTGTGTCGGTCGTCTGGCCTGTGGTGCGCAGCTCAAGCAGGCGATCATTCACTACGTGTCGCGGCGTGCCATGGACATCGACGGGCTGGGTGAGAAAAGTGTCGAGCAGTTGGTGGACGAAGGCCTGATCGGCTCGCCCGCAGACCTCTACAAGCTCGAGTTCGAGCAGGTGGTCGGCCTCGAGGGTTTCGCCGAGGTGTCCAGCCGCAAGCTGCTCGATGCCATCGAAGCCAGCAAGCGCCCGACCCTGGCCCGCTTCATCTATGCCCTCGGCATCCCCGATGTGGGAGAAGAGACCGCCAAGGTTCTGGCCCGCTCGCTGGGCAGTCTGGCGCGGGTGCAGGTGGCCTTGCCCCAGGTGCTCACCTATCTGCCGGACATCGGCCTGGAAGTGGCCTATGAGATCCACAACTTCTTCGAGGACGACCACAACCGCAAGGTCATCGAGCAGTTGTTGGCCAGTGGCATGCAATTGCAGGACGAAGGCGACTTGGCGGCCGAGTTCGCCGCCAGCACCACCCTTGCCGGCATGATCGCCAAGCTCGACATCGCCTCGGTCGGTCCGACGGGTGCGGAAAAACTGGTGGCCAAACTCGACAGCCTGGACAAGATCATCGCCGCCGACGGCATCGACCTGCGCCAGGCGTTGGCCGCCAAGCAGGCCGAAGCCGTGCGTGAATTCTTCAAGGATGAGGCCAACCAGCGATTGGCGCGAGCGATCGAAGCCCAACTGCTGGACTTTGGCATGCACTGGAGCAGCGAGAAGAAAACCCCCGAAGGCCTGCCTTTGGTGGGTCAGACCTGGGTGCTGACTGGCACCTTGGAGCGCATGAGCCGCGATATCGCCAAGGAGAAGCTGGAAAGCCTGGGGGCCAAGGTGGCGGGCTCGGTCTCGGGCAAGACCCACTGCGTGGTCGCCGGTCCTGGCGCCGGTTCCAAGCTGGCCAAGGCCAGCGAGCTAGGGGTCAAGGTACTGGATGAGGACGCCTTCGTCGCGTTCCTGGCGGAGCAGGGTATCTCGGTCTGAGTGGCTTCAGATCAATGGCCAAGCGGCATCAAGGGATGCCCAACCGTTCATGCTGCAGGAAAGGTCGTCAGGCTTTGGTAGCAGTGAAGATCCTGTAGGAGCGGGCTTGCCCGCGAAGCAGACACCTCGGTCCATGGCACCGGCCTTGCCGGTGATCGCGTGCAGACCCGCTCAGGGCGGCAAGAGAGTTGCTCCCCAAGGACCGGATGACGCCCGGCATGGGTGCAATCCAGACAAGTCATTGAGAAACGATGATTTTTTCTGGCCGCAGCGGTTGTATCTTCGCCCCAGAACGGTACAATGGCGCGGCTCGCTGCTTAGTGAGCCGCGTAGTGGTGGCCCCATCGGTCCCCCCGCATTGATTACCCGTTAACCTGGTCAGGCCCGGAAGGGAGCAGCCATAGCGGGAACATCGAGTGCCGGGGTGTGGCTGGTGGGGCCGCCTCCATTTCCGGTCCTCGAAAAATCGAGGCTGTCATGGTTCTACCCCGCTTTATTGCCCTTTCTGTATTCTGAATAGGTGCCTGGGTTGGCCCTACCGCTACGGTATGTCCTCAAGGCAAATCAGCCCCCACAGGTGCGGCCCACCAGTCTGTCAGAATCGCCGCCCTTGCAGAATTACTGACCTCCCTACGATAAACCCAGCCCAGGCGAAACAAGTTGCGCGTCAGTGCAACAGTTGGGTATTCGCCGCATGAGCAATCTGGGTTTGTTCGAATGTGCACTTTGGATGGAGATAGCTGGAGGGTGGGTCAGGCTTGATCTTGTTCATGGTGTAGCCCCAGTTTTTTTCGAAAAGGATCTACCGATCCGCTCCTTCTCACGGGAGCAGGGTGGCAACCAAGTGTGGGGTGAGAACCGGTAAACATGGGAAAGCCGGCCAGACCAAGGTCTGCCCACACAGGGCCGCCATTACTGGCTGCTGTCATGTTTACGGAGTTCTCACACTCCATCGTCCGAAAACGACTCGGGAACGTTATCTTTCCGGGCCATCGCATGACAACTTCAAGACGTCGATGTGGTTTGTAGGATACTTCCTTAGCTATGACTCATGCACGATCAAGCCCTAGATTCAGAAAACCCTGACATTCACCCCAAGGGTCCCCACCTACTAACAATGCCTGCTTCACCGAGAAATGGGGACACGAGAAATGGGGACAGATTTATTTTTTGCGAGAAATGGGGACAGATTTATTTTTCGCTGTATCCTGAATAGGTGCCTGGGTTGGCCCTACCGCTACGGTATGTCCTCAAGGCAAATCAGCCCCCACAGGTGCGGCCCACCAGTCTGTCAGAGTCGCCGCCCTTGCAGAATTACTGACCTCCCTACGATAAACCCAGCCCAGGCGGAACAAGTTGCCTCAGTGCAACAACTTCGTATCTGCTGGAATGGAGATCTGACTGTTCCCAAGCGTTTGCCTGAGATGTTGATGGGTGTGGGGTGGGTCGGGAGCAATCTTTTTCATGGTGTAACTCCTATGTCTACCCAGGAGCTACCACTGTTCTCCCTCTCACAGGATAGGGCGGCAGCCATGCGTGGGGTGAGAGACCGGTAGACACAGGAAAACCCGGCCAGGCTTGAGCCTGCCCACGCACGACTGCCATAGCAGAACGGCTCATGGTCTAACTCGTCAGGCTCTCACACCCGGTCATCAACGCGACGACCCGGTGACGTTAAGGCTGGAGCGGTTTTCAGACAATATAAGCGCTTCTGATAGGCGAGTAGGATAAGTCGCTAGGAAGGGACCGATGAAGAGCGATTCGGCAGATTCAGAAAACCCTGACATTCACCCCAAGGGTCCCCACCCACTAACAATGCCTGCTTCACAAGTCCGAGTCCCCGCGCTGGACAACCCGCACCCCCCTTGTTAGTTTCCGACGCCACATGTTTCAGAATGTGACCATGGCTAGACAGCGACATCAGATCGATATCGCTGAGTTGATCGACAAGGACGTGTGCAATGAAAGACCTGCAAGGGTTGCCGAGCCTCATCGTGGCCTCGGTGGGGGCCCCAGGCAAGGCGCGAAACCTGCCTGCCGATGTTCAATGCATCCAGTATCTGTTCAACCTGATCATGCCTAGGCTGGGGATGCCGCTGCCTGAAAATGGCCGTACCGACAGCCGATTGGTGCAATGCATCAGCCAGTATCAATTTCGCCACCTGAGGTACGCGCACCCGGACGGGGTGGTGGACCCGGGTGGGCGAACCTTCAACAGCCTGATCGAAGAAGCGATCCGAGTGCCGGTCAAGCTGCACCCCACGCTGCGCCTGCCGACCTTCGCCAATGCCCTGGGTAGCGTCTATGGCAGCAGCAATGGCCCCGACATGATCCAGGCCACGGTCAATCACTATCTGGCGCGGGCACGGGCGATCATCGAGGCGCAACGACGCAATCGGCAGATGGTGCTGCAAGCCACCTGTGACGGCGGCACGACGTTGAGCGACAGCGACTTCGAGAACGCCGCCAGCCAGCTTGGCCATGGCATCACCGCCAACCTGGTCAAGGCCTTCGCCACGGTCGAGTCGGGCGGACGCTCCGGCTTCGGGCCGGCCAACCTGCCGGTGATCGCCTTCGAGGGACATATCTTTCGCCGCTACACGCGGCACAAGTACGACCGAACCCATCCCTTGCTTTCCTATCCCTACAAAAAGAAAGCCGGACCGCAATGGCAAGCCAACAACAAGGATCAGGCCAAGGCGTGGGAAACCCTGGCCACCGCGTTCGCTCTGGATCAGGAGGCAGCCTTGAAGTCGGCATCCTGGGGAATGTTCCAGATCATGGGGTTCAACTTTGCCGATTGCGGTTACAAGCATGTGTTCGACTTCGTCACTGCAATGAAGCTCAACGCCGGTCAGCAACTCAAGGCCTTCCTCGGCTTTTGCAGCAAGAATCCGGCGTTCATCAAGGCGGCGACCAACAAGGACTATGCGGGCATGGCGCGCAGTTACAACGGCGACGACTACGGCGACTATGACGTCAGAATCAAACGCGCCTATGAAGCGCTCGAAGGGAAGAAATGACATGCTGAAGACGTTTTCCGCTCAGGTGGTGGCCATGGCCGCAGTGCTGCTGTGCGGCGCCGCGCCGGTATTGGCTGGCAACCCAGGATTCAAGTCGGGCCAGTACGAGACGCTGATGCTGGCGGTCACCCCTGATCATCGGATCGAAGGCTACTACTCCGAAGAGCTGGGGCAGGGCGTTACTCGCCATTGCACTTTCTATCTGCAGGGCAAGATCGACGACACGGCCTCCACGCCGGTTACCACCTGGCTCGACGAGGCCTTTCCAGGCACCGTGGCGCCGGTTGAGAATGGCGTGACCTTGACGGTGGAAAGAGGCCGTGAGCACCCAGGCTGCCCAAGCGTGCTGATGCCGGAAATCACCACGGGCCTAGAGCTGAGCCAGACCGCCAGCAAGCCGTGGATCGGCCTGGTGACCATTGCCGCCGACAAGGCCTACCTGTTGAAAGCCGCAGGCGGCAAGACCGCGAAGCGGCCCTACATCGTCAAGGAAGATGTGGTTGGCGTACTGGCGTACAAGGAGGGTTGGGCCCGGGTCGAGTACATCAATCCGCATGGCCGATCGTTCATCGGCTGGATCCGTGACGATCAGTACATCCACCAGGCGGCGCCGGAAAGCTGAGCCTGTGGTGGCAGGGGCGATCCACCGCCGCGGCGGTGGATCGGAACGGCATCACAGTGCGTATTTTTCTTCGATGGTGCGCTTTTCCAGTGTGTAGCGTTTCAAGTCGATCTCGTCCGCTTCCAGCTTCGAGCCGAGCACGTCCAGGTCGTGGCTTTTCAGGTCGGCGACGTGGGCTTTGGTGGCCTGATAGTTGATCGCTTCGGCGGCGTTATGCCCGCTCACTGGATCCCAGAGAATGGACAGTGGCCAGAACAACAGGTTGACTACCCCGTAACCATACGAGCGACCATAGAACGAACCGCCACCCGGCAAGAGGCCGAGTCCGGCTGCGAGGCCTGGGCTCTTTTCCTCGACGGCGAGGTTCCTGGCGCGGTAGCTTGCGAGCTCCGACTCCTGGAATGAGTTGAGGCCGTTGGCGCAACCTGCAGTGAGCGCGATGAGTGTGGCGGCGGTGAAACTGCGAAACATGGACATCCAGTGATCCTTGAAAGTATGTACGTGCTCGAACCCCCTCAGGGCACGAGTGCGCGCACTTTACACGGAGTGGTGGCTGTTTGACATCATTGCGCAGGCAAAGAATACGCCATGCGCTCGCTGAGGCAGGGTCCGGCGGAGGCTCCCTCGCTCAAGCGGGCTCACCTCCAGGCTTGGACGTCAAGAGCGATGGACCAGTGTCCAGATCAATCCCATGGTAGGAATGTCGATGGCATACGCAATGAAAACGACGCCGAGGGCGATGGCGGCCAAGGACCAGTAGACTTCGTGCTTATTGGCATGTAGCGGCATTATCTTTCTCCCCAGAAGGAAACCCGCTTTTTCAGCGTAGCACCGCAAATGCGCGGGTTTCCCGGCTGGAGGCGAGCGAAGGCACCGTCTATCGCATCAGGCTACAACTAATAATCAGTTGTATTCCTTTGTCGAAACGAGGTGCCTTCCCATGCAATTCACGGGTTCGCCAGCGACATCTTCTCCGAATATCCCGAAGCGCCATATCGCTGGACGATCCGCTCCAGTTCTCCGGATTGTTTCATCCGTACCAGCGCGCGCAACACCCCTTGGGAGGGGACCGTCGGGTCGTTGCGCACCAGGCACCCCAGCATCTGCTCATCAAGCACCGCGATGACCTGCAGGCGCTGTTCTGGCGGCCCGTGTTGATTGAACCACTGCAAAGACAACTGATTGCTCACCGCAAGCCGGTAGCGGCCGGCCTGGAGCTTTTGTAGTGCCAGCGTCTGGTTGCGGCTGTCTTCACGTTGCAGTTGTCCCTTGGCGAACAGAGGGTCGAGGGTGTCATAGACATACCCCAGCACCGTGCCGACCGTCTGTGGCGGCAGTTGCTCGGGACGGGTAGGAGGGATGTCGAAGGCGCGCCCGACCAGCAGGTCGCGTTGGCGGATCAGCGGTATGCTCCAGATGAAATTGCCAGGACGTGCGTTGAACCACCTGGGGCTGACATAGCAGCGCACATCGATGTCGCCATCCTCCATGGCTTGTTGCAAACGTAGGCGGGCCATCAAGTGGTATTCGGGACGAGCACCGGCTTCCTGGGCCACGGCTTGCATCAGGTCGAACAGCATGCCCTCCACCGGCCGGCCGCCTTCGAAGCGGATCAGCGGCATGCTCCAGCTCTCGGCTACGGAAAAGCGCAGCACGGGCTGCTCTGCCTGGGCGGGGGCAATCAACAGCAGCCATAACAGCAGCAGTTTTCGCAAGGCATGTCCTCCCTGAGCCGCGTGCGCCAGTTCATCGGTTTTCTCCGCGAGATACCCCGTACTTTAGTGCGGGGAGGGATAGCGAGGCGTGCGAACTGCGCGCCCT